>JAKLES010000034.1 GCA_022711575.1 Deltaproteobacteria bacterium
CGCCGAATAAGACGGCCAGCGTCACCCAAAAAGACGTCCACAGCAGGGCTTCTTTCATTTTTATCACATGGGCTTTGCGATTGATGATGCCCAAGTCCAGCGCCAGCATGGCGATAATGAAAATCGCGAAAAAAATCCACCACAGAGTCATGAATGATTATTCCTTGTTTCTAAAGTGATCGGCCAAGCGCCTGAGCCGCGTTATGAATAATGTCCCAGGCCGGACTGAACGGCGGGGCATAAGCCAGATCCAGATAGCCGATCTGATCGAGATCCATTCCCGCCCAGAGCGCGACAGAAAGCGCGTTGATCCTTCCCACCGCGCCGGCCACACCGACGGCCTGCGCCCCCAGCAACTTGCCCGATGATTGGTCGGCAATCAGTTTCAGGCCGATTTTTCTCAGGCCCAGAGCAGGCGCCATGGCGCTGCCCCAGGTTATGTTGCTTGCCGGCGTATAGCCCACGGCAAGGGCTTCTTTTTCTGAAAGTCCTGTGGCCGCGCATTCCAGATTAAACAGCCTGAAAGACTGAGCACCGACGATGCCGTCAAAGGTCAGCGGTTGGCCGCCGATGTTGCGTCCGGCAACACGTCCCTGTTTGTTGGCGATATCGCCCAGAGGAATATTTACCCAGCGGCGACTGATACGATGAAATGATTCGCAGCAGTCGCCCGCGGCATACACATTTTCCAGAGAGGTCTGCTGGGAAAAATTGACGGCAATTGCACCGGACGGGCCAATTTTCAAACCCAGCGAATGCGCCAGACGCGCGTCGGGCCTTACTCCAATGGCCAGTAAGACCAGATCGCCTTCATAGTCGCCTTTATCCGTTCTAACGCAAAGCAGCGCGTTTTTTCCCTTTTCAATCGCCAAGGCGGCAGCATTGGCTATAAATTCCACACCGTGGGCATGAAGTTCTTCAAGCATCATGGACGACAGAGCCGTGTCCCAGCGGTTGGCCGGCAGCGGGTCTTTGTGAATGATCGTCGTTGTAATGCCCGAGGCAGAAAGCGCCTCGCTCATTTCCAAACCGATAAAGCCGCCTCCGATGATCACGACGTGTTTCGCGCGTTTTTCCTTAAGCCAGGTTTTAATATGGATAGCATCTTCCAGATTGCGCAGCGAAAAAACACCGGAGAGATCTAACCCCGGCATGTCCGGCACAATCGCGGACGTACCGGTGGCCATCACCAGAATGTCATAGGGTATTTGACGGTTATCCTGAAGTTCGACGATGCCTTTTGCCGGATTAATGCCAGACACATGTGCCTGAAGTTGCACCTCAATACCGCCTTCACGGAATTTTTCCGGCGTTCGGGCAATCAGCTTGCTTTGTTCTTGAATTACATCCCCGATGTAATAGGGCATCGGTCAGGCGGCAAAGGCGACAAAATTCCCCTTTTCCAGTATTGTGACATTCAGGGACGGATCGTTTCTTTTCGCTTCAGCGGCAGTGGAACCACCGCCCGCGCCACCGCCGATGATTACTAAATTTCTACGCATCATGACCTCCGCATTATTTCTGACGGGTTGACGCCTGTTTGCGCCACAGCATAATGGTGATGCCGGTCAGCATCATGAATATGCACAGGATCTGCCCCATGGAGTTAAATGCCAGAACAAACCCCAGATGCGCGTCCGGTTCGCGGAAAAACTCGATGAGGAAGCGCACCAGACCGTAGCCGAAAAGATAAAGACCGATCATAAAGCCGTCGAAGGGATTGTGCTTGCGCATCAACCAGAGAATGCAAAACAAAAACAGACCCTCGAACAGGGCTTCGTACAGCTGCGAGGGATGCCGCAGACTCTGCGTCGCATCCAACGGAAAATACATTCCCCACGGTACCGTGGTTACACGGCCCCAGAGTTCGCCGTTGATAAAGTTGCCGAACCTGCCAAACATGTAACCTAGCGGCGCTGCCGCGCATATCCAGTCACCGAATTGCCACCAGTTGATGTTGTGTTTATGGCAAAAGTAAAGCGTGACAAGAACCACGCCGATGAGCCCACCGTGATAGGACATGCCACTAAGCCCCACAAATCGAAAGCCGTTGGAGAAATCAAACGGCATGATAATTTCCAGAAGATGGGAGTTGTAGTAATTGAAATTGTAAAACAGAGCGTAACCGAACCGGGCACCGACAATCAGTCCAATCATGGCCCAGACCAGATAATCCTGCAAGGTCTCCGTGGTTAAAGTGATTTCTTTGTGTTTAATCCGGTAGGCAAAAAGCAGATAGACCACGGCAAAAGCGACCAGATACATGAGGCTGTAGTAACGCAACTGAAAAGATCCGATGCTGAAAAGCGTGGGACTGATCTGTGAGGGTAACTGTTGCCAGGCGCTGAGAAAAGATTCCATAAGTTATTTATTTCCGTTTTCCGTGCTTAAAAATCTCTAATTAAATTTTGTGGTTGATGAACGCAGGAAACGGTCACGATCACCCACGTGTGACCTTTTGACTATCCGGGCGACAAGACGTTCCCTAAGGTTTAATACGTTTGCCCCTTTATCTCATCGATATACAGCTCCGCGCTATGTACGGCATTTGCGCCGTCTCCTGCAGCGGTGACGACTTGGCGGAAAAGTTTGGCGCGGCAATCACCCGCGGCAAAAATACCGTCCGCATTGGTTCGCAAATGTTCATCAGTGACCAGAAAGCCTGTTTTATCCATCTCTACAAGACCTTTGAACATTTCCGTATAAGGTAGGCGGCCGACAAAAATGAACGCGCCGTCGGCGGCTATTTCGCTGATCACACCGGTGTTGGCATTTTTAACTTTAACACCTGTGACAAATTCAGGGCCGGTGATCTCCTCCACCGTCGCATTCCAGATAAATTCGATCTTTTTTTCGGCAAAGGCCCTTTTTTGCAGCATACCCGCCGCGCGCAGTCGGTCGCGGCGATGAATAACGATGACTCTTTTGGCAAAATGAGTCAGAAAAAGCGCTTCCTGAATGGCCGTGTCGCCACCGCCCACCACAACAACATCCCGGTTACGGTAAAAAGGCCCGTCGCAGGTGGCACAATATGATACACCTTTCCCTGCAAATTCCGATTCTCCCGGGACACCCAGATTGCGCCACATTGCGCCCGTCGCCGCAATAATACAGAGGGTTTTATAGATTTTGTCTCCGGCGGTCACCTCCCAGATTACCTCGGCGGCAGAACTCTTTTTAACGGCTGTTACATCCCGGGGAAGACTTTCCAGACCGAATTTCAGCGCCTGCTTTTTAAAAAGCTGCATCAGCTCAAAACCGCCGATACCATCGGGAATGCCCGGATAATTTTCGATTATATCGGTTATCGTGATCTGGCTCACCGTTCCCGCGCCTTCAATGAGCAGCGTTTTAAGACCGGCGCGTGCGGCATAAATGCCGGCCGTGTAGCCTGCCGGCCCGCCGCCGATAATGACGATATCGTAATCATATTTCGGCAAGTTTGCTTGCATCGTAAGAAATCTCCTGTTGTTTTGCCACTGACTTTAAACAGGAAGATGGTCTTTTGTAAAGACTAAATTGATAAGATTTTAAGCAACGCTGAAGAAGTTGTCTCATTTGGAGGCGGCATCTTCAAGGCGGCTGATATTCCCGGCAGGACGAGGTCGCACCTATCGCTTGTGTGGATCAATGATGGCTTCTCTCTTTATGTTTGCCCACTTTCCCTTCCTGATTCCGGTTTATTTTTTTCTTATACTCATTGATAAATTCCCTGGACGACAGATATTTGTCGGCAAAAGAAACAATATAGGCTTCTTTATATTTCGGTGGCACAATGGTCAGCGGCCACATATGTTTTTTTATAATATCCTCTTCAATATCATTGATTGAAAAATGCCTTTTGGCGTTGGCCACGGCTATCGCCGGATGCGCAAACCCGTGAAATTTTTCCCGGGGCAGATCGGGCACGTCATGATTGCGCCAATCATACAGAAAGAAATCATGCAACAGCGCGCCGCGAGCCGCGGAGCGGAAATCCAATTTAAAATATTTGCATATTCGATAAGAAAAATAGGCGACGTCATGAACATGGGCGTAAATGGAAGAATTATGATGAAAATAATCTTTGAGCTTTAGAAACTCTTCATGTTGGAGAATATCCTGTACGGTTTCATAATATTCTTTTTCAAACGGTGTCCTGCCTGCCAGTTCCAGAATGATCTTATTCTGGATGGGCTTTAAAAAAGAATCAAGCCGGGCTCTGATTGTCTTGTTGATGTTTTGATTAATGTATTTATTCAGGTCGGGGAATGCGTCGCGCAAACGTTGAAATGATTTTAAATTATTTTCAATTTCGGCGCTGCTTAAGTTGAAGTATTCTTTATAAAGGTAAGCGACACCCTGCCGGAAGGCAGCCAGGGACATTACAGAAAAAGTATAGTCGATCCAGAAATAGATCATGAAAATGATGGCCGCCGTTTTGGTAAAGGTGTCATTCAGCAGCATAAGCCGTCGAAATACCTCCGGATGAATAAAAGTTACAAAGATCAATGCCAGCACTGTCCAGAATATTGAAAAGGGCAGGCACACGTAGCCATGAAGATTGAACCGGTTTTCCGAGTAGTCCCAAAGTGTCAGTTTAAATATTTTTTCGGATAAGAAGCCGACCATATATTCCATGAACGTGATGGCCAGACCGAAAATAATAAACCGCGGCACAAGATGCCAGCCTTGAAAAATGTGCTGCATGACAATGATCACGAAAGCGCCCAGGCCGTAAATGGGAATGAAGGGACCAAACAGGAATCCCGCATTGACAAACTTTCGCTGTGTGAGAGACCGGTAAATAACTTCCAGCAGCCATCCCAGAAAGCAATAAATGGCGAAAAGTACAATATAATAAAAAAAGCTTAGGGACTTATCTAATATAATGTTTTGCACCATGATCCTGCAGCGTTAAAAATAATTCAGAAAAACGCCGTCCTTCAAAGGACAGGACTTCTCGGAATACGTTTTTTTCAGATAGGTCTCGTTCGGGCCTGTTTCAAATATCAAGCGGCATCCGGAGAAAAAAACTACCAATCCCTTGTTTGGAAATTTGTCGTGATATTACACGATCGGATGATTTTTGTGAAGTTTTTTTGCCTCGACCTGAAAGACTTTGTAACTTGCAGACAGGCTTTCTTTGAGCCAATATTTTTGATTTATTGACATAAAAATAATCCCCTGCTACATACCGGCGGCAAGTGAGAAACGTCATGGAAAAAATAAAAATCGGAATCAGTTCATGTCTTTTGGGTCATGCTGTCCGATATGACGGTGGGCACAAGCTTGACCGTTTTCTTCGCGACACATTGGGTCATTATGTGGACTACGTGCCGGTCTGCCCCGAGACAGAATGCGGCATGGGCATTCCTAGAGAGTCCATGCGATTGGAAGGAAATACGGATGCTCCCCGTCTGGTAACCCACCGCACCCGGCAGGATAAAACAGAAACGATGCTTCGCTGGGCAAAAAAGCGTGTAGCGGAGCTTGAGGCCGAAAATCTTTGCGGTTTTATTTTCAAAAGCGATTCGCCGTCCAGCGGGATGGAAAGGGTTAAGGTCTATGACGATAAAGGCATGCCCGCCAAAACAGGCGTAGGGATATTCGCGCGGATTTTCATGGAACATTTTCCCCTGCTGCCGGTTGAAGAGGAAGGCCGGCTGCACGACACAGACCTGCGCGAAAATTTCATCGAAAGAATCTTCACCCTCAAACGGTGGCGGGAAATCCGAAATATGAAATCCGGCCGGGGCGCTCTGGTGGACTTTCATACCCGCCACAAATTATTGCTTTTATCGCATAGCACAAAACTCTATCAGGCGATGGGGAAACTGGTCGCCGGGCAAAAAAGCCTCCGTGTTCAGAACCTCTTTTTGCAATATGAACTGATGATAATGGAAGCGTTGAAGCTGAAAACAACGCCGAAAAAAAATGTCAACGTGCTCCAGCATATGATGGGATACTTCAAGGAACAGTTATCCGCCGACGAAAAAAAAGAGCTCCTCGAAATTCTCGATGATTATCAGAAGGGCTTTCTTCCCTTGATCGTTCCCCTGACCCTGATCGGCCATTATGTGCGCAAATATGATCAGGCTTATCTTCGCAAACAAATTTATCTCAATCCGCATCCACTGGAGTTGCAACTGCGCAATCATGTGTAAGAAAAGGCAAAAGGCTTACGGTTCAGATAAAAAGGGAATGGTTGCAACCATTCCCTTTTTAAATCCTAACTCCCGGCTCTTTGCTTATGCTCCCATTCCTGCGGAACGCTTCAGTGCTTCGATGCGGTCTTCCAACGGGGGATGGGTCATGAACAAGAGTTTCAAACCGTTTGTCGAAGGCTTGCCGGCGATGCCGAAAGCTTTCATCTGACCCGGCAGCGGCTCGATAGCACCGCGTTGCAGGCTTTCCAGCGCGGCAATCATACTGCCGACACCCGCCAGTTTCGCGCCCCCCGCATCCGCGAGGTATTCCCGCTTCCGGCTGAACCACATCACGATAATACTCGCCAGGATACCGAAAACAATCTGAGCGATAATATTGGTCATGAAAAAACCTATCCCGTGGCCTTCTTCATTTTTCAGGATTACGCGATCCACAAAATACCCAACCATGCGGGACAGAAAAACAACGAACGTGTTGACGACGCCTTGAATTAAACTGAGCGTGATCATATCGCCGTTGGCGACATGACTGATTTCATGACCCAGCACCGCCTCAACCTCATCGCGCTTCATCGTCCGCAAAAGACCGGTGCTGACCGCGACCAGGGCTTTGTTTTTGTTCATCCCGGTGGCAAAAGCATTGGGCGAATCCGATTCGAATACGGCGACTTCCGGCATCCCAATACCTGCCTGAGCGGCATGTTTTTGCACGGTGCTGGTAAGCCAGATTTCCGCATCAGAGCGTGGCTGCATAATTACCTGGGCCCCCGTGCTCCGCTTGGCCATCCACTTGGACATTGCAAGTGATATGAACGAACCGCCGAAACCGATCACGGCGGCAAAGATCAGCAGACTTATGTAGTTGATTCCGTTGGCAGAGAGGACTTGGTCAACGCCTAAAAGTTTGACAACAATACTTAAAACCAAAATCACGGCGATATTAGTCACCAGAAACAAAAATACTCTCTTCATATTTTTATATCCTCCTCCACCTGTTCAAATCATTATGGCAGACGGTTTGAAAAACAAAACCTTTTTTTCAACCTGTCTTATCTTAGTGTCAAGCGATAAATTGTCAAGTTGTTATTCTGAAGGTTGTTATTCTGAAGCTGGCTATTTAGTATAAGTTTGAAGAGAGAGTATTATTATCCCGCAAATGCCTATCAAAACACCCATCCAACCGGACAATCTAATTTTTTCCCTGTAAACGAATGAAATGATCATGCCCAGCATAATCGGAGCGCTGAGCGTAATAGGAAACACAACTGCAGCAGGCATCAGTTTCAACGCTTCAAGGGTGCAATATACGCCGACATAGCCTGCAAAAGCCGCTAGCATTCCATACAACAAAGCCTGTGCTTTGACGCGCTGCCGCCTGGTCAGGAAAACAATCAGCAGAAGAATAAAACCGACGGCATATGATATAAAAAGGTATGCAAATGAATTGAGCTTGTGATGACTTATTAAAAGCTGTCCGATTCTTGGAAGACCGCTTAACGCAAAAGCACCTATGATCATGAAAAACCATAGCATGTTATTATTGTTCCTACCCCCGGAAAAGACATCGTTTGACCAGGAGATCAGCATGATTGACGTTAATATGAATAATATTCCGGTAATGGTTATGATATTCAGCGTTGCCTTGAAAAATATAACACTGAAAATAACCGGGATGAGAAACGATGATCTGTAAATGGCGTTGGAGTAACCGAAATGACCAATCCGCACCGATTTGTTAAAAACAAAAACGGCCGTTGCTCCGCCGATTCCGGCCATTGCGGAAATGGAGCATAATTCAAATGTATAACTGGCGATCTCCACATGATTAAATTTCGCGAAAAGATACCCCAGAACGCCGGCAGTCGCAAACATCACAAAGGTAAAATCAAATGATGATATGCCATTTTCCGCCGATAGTTTTGCAAGATATGCGAAGGCTGTGATCCCGAGCACAACAAGTAGGATATATATAAAACTCATATTTTCAAATTCTTACCGAAGATTGACCCTGTCATTAATTCTCTTCCAAGCTCTGAGACACGACTCCGCACGCGACTGCTCCGTCAATTATTTATCGATGCCATATCAAAAGACGATGAGCATGGCAACGAAAGAAAGTTTCGCCACAGGTTACTTCTGTGTGTTTCTTTTTGTTAAAAATTGTGATAGGGTAAAATCACTCTTCGGAACATCGCCAAAAACAATGTTCTGTTCATCAAAATTATTTTGACCGTTACCGGCGGTTCGTTTTTTATCCAAACAAATTAAACAAACCCCAATCAAATCTAAAGGGAGGACATACCATCATGGCAGAGCGTACGATACACATCACAAAATTCGACATGGACAGGCTGATCGAACTGATTGAAGGCTTACGTTTATCTCCCAAAGCCAATCAGGTTAATCTTGATCTCCTGGAAAGAGAATTGTATCGTGGCGTGCTGGTTGATCCACAAAATATTCCCCGAGATGTTATTACCATGAATTCCAAAGTCAGTGTTACAGATATCACTTCTGGTGAAAAGATAACCTATACGCTGGTATTCCCTTCTGCGGCCAATATCAATGACAATAAACTGTCCATTTTAGCGCCGCTGGGCATGGCGCTTCTAGGATACCGCATGGGCGATATCATTGAATGGTCTGTGCCTTCCGGCATTAAAAAGCTCAGAGTTGATGAAATTGTCTATCAACCGGAAGCGTCGGGCGATTATCATTTGTAATTGACAGGTCGATCTTTTTTATCTATGAACCGCCCGAGTACAAAAAACAGGAATACATCATGGATTTGATCGACAATCTGAAGAATAAAGCCATCAAAGGAAAAGGTATCAGCGAAGCGGAAGCTTTGGAGCTTTTTATCGAGGGCAGCAGCCACCCTTACCACGTTTTTTCTATGGCCTCCGAAATCCGTGAACACTTTAAAGGCAAAGAAATTATTCTCTGCGGCATCACCAACGCCAAATCCGGACGTTGTTCCGAAGACTGTAAATTCTGCGCGCAGTCATCTCATTATACAACCGATGTTCCTTCCTATCCGCTCAAAGGGGCCAGACAAATTATTGCAGAGGCCGATCAGGCCAAAAAAGACGGAGCCGAGTTTTTCGGCATCGTTACCAGCGGCAAGCGTGTGAAAACAAAAAAGGAATGGACTGAAATTTTTAAAGCCATTGCCGGTACGCACAAAATCGGCATTCACCCCTGCGCGTCTTTGGGCATCATCGATGCGACAAAGGCCCGCGAACTCAAATCTGCAGGGCTTTTCCGATATCATC
>JAKLES010000340.1 GCA_022711575.1 Deltaproteobacteria bacterium
ACCATTCGACAATGCCGCCAGCCGGAATACCCAATACATCAGCAGCCTTTGCCACCAGGCATTCTTCTGTTTCGTCCAAGGTCAGCTGTAAACCGTTAAGCTGGATCACTCTCATTTTTTCTCCATTGCAAAAACGCCATACCTATTGTAAATATTTTTTAAATTTTTACTGGACTGATTCTCAATAAATCAAAAGTTGGTGCCTGGCCATGCCCTGGTATGCCGTTCATACAAAAAGCCGTCACGAATACAAAGCCCTCACCGGTCTCACTCAAAAAGATCTGAAGGCATTTTTACCGGAGATGGAAGTTTGGAGCAAGCGAAAAGACCGTAAAAAGAAGATATCCGTGCCGCTTTTTCCCGGTTATCTTTTTGTGGATGCCTCCTTAGACAACGAAACAAAACTGACCATTCTCAAAACAGCAGGCGTTGTCCGAATTCTGGGGAAAAAAGAAAACACGGAACCGTTGCCGGTACCGGAAGCAAAAATTATTGCCATCCAACGTATTATGGATAAAAAGGTGGAGATGTTCTCCCTGCAGTATCCGAAAGCCGGGGAACCGGTGCGGATTATGGACGGTCCGTTTGCCGGCATTGAGGGAACGGTGATAAAAAGCGATCTGGAAAAAGAACTTTTCGTTATTTCAATTGATTTGATGCAGCGGTCGGTGGCCTTCAAGCTGGAAGGTTTTCAAATCAGCAAGATTTGATGATCTTTT
>JAKLES010000341.1 GCA_022711575.1 Deltaproteobacteria bacterium
CAAAGGAGCCGCATAGGTCATGCCCTTCTGAATACACTCCTTCATATCATACCGGACATCACCAATCTTGTAGCTGACAAATTCCAGAGAACATTTTCCGCTGAAGTCCGAAATGGGAAACACGCTTCTGAAAGCGCCCTGCAAGCCGATGTTGCGTCGCTTCGCCAGCGGCACATCGGCTTGCAGGAACTTTTCGTAAGATCGTGTCTGGATCTCAATCAGATTGGGAATTTCCTGTATTTGTTTTACACGGCCAAAATTTTTTCTAAAGTCGCCCATAGTATCCTTAAAAATAAAATAAAAAAATAAGAGATTAGTTTACTTAATCTCGACGGTACCGCCCACTTCTTCAATTTTCTTCTTGATCTCGGCTGCTTCGTTTTTAGCGACGCCTTCTTTAATAGCCTTGGGCACGCCTTCCACCAGATCTTTGGCTTCTTTCAGGCCTAATCCGGTAATCGCACGGACCACTTTAATGACCTGAATCTTTTCTGCGCCAAAACCGGTGAGAATGGCATTGAACTCAGTCTGCTCCTCAGCGGCGGCAGCAGGTGCGGCACCGGGAGCCGCCATGGCGGCCATCACGGGAGCGGCGGCGGAAACACCGAATTTCTCTTCCAGTTCTTTTACCAGAGCGGAAAGCTCCAGCACGGTCATATTTTCAATGAATTTGATGACATCTTCTTTTGTTATTTGATCAGACA
>JAKLES010000342.1 GCA_022711575.1 Deltaproteobacteria bacterium
TCATTTCGTATCTCCTCTTGCGCGACCTTCAAGTTCTTCCGTTGTAATTCCAGCACATGCATTAACACAGGCAACAATGCGTCGAATATCATCACGGCGATTTTGATTTCCAGTGTAGGTTGAAACAACCACAAACCCGGTGTCAGGGCTTATTATGTTTATCCCATGCAATCCTGACGCCCACGGTTCTTTTGTGTGGCTCATTTCACCTCTCCAATTTCATCAATCGCCCAATAAGCCTCACGATTAACTGATTTCACCTTGCGAATCTTTCCCTCGGAATGAAGGTCGCGGATAGTTGAGCGAAAGTTGTTCAGGTTCTTCGCGGTGCCAACAGCCTTGTAAATCTCTCGCGTAGTTTCATGCACACGATCATTCAGGAATGCTAGAACACGTTGTCTGATGCTGCTAGGATCAACTGGCCTACCGATTTTCATTGGTATCACCTTATGACTATTGCAGATATACGCGGCGGATATTTGCTGCGCTAGGTTCATAGCCATTTCCATTCAAAACCTGTGCGACGGTTGAATGCCTGACCAGCTTCACGGCGTTCAAGTAGTCCGTAGTCTTTCCACCATTTTTTAAGTGTGGAAGCTGCGACAGACCTGCCCATTCCTAGCCGCTGCTCAATCTCACGAGTCTGCAACCACGTATCACCTTCTTTCCATGCCGAACGATATTTGACGATAGAATCTTCGTG
>JAKLES010000343.1 GCA_022711575.1 Deltaproteobacteria bacterium
CCTCGATCTTGGCCGGGTCGGTCTCCGTAAGCAGAGTGACCAGTTCGTCCTTGTTCGCCCACTGCCAGTGCTTGAGCTTGGTGTCCTTGGCCAGGGTCTTGAGGTCGCCGACCTTCATGGACGAGACTTGGTCCTGGAATAGCTTTTTCTTAATGGCGAGCTCTTTGGCGTGTCCTTCGAGTATCTCCTGCGGCAGGCCGGGCGAAGCCGCGAGCGCCGATTCCGCATCTTTCACCGCCGAGAGGAAGTCGGCGTATCCTGCGGGAGACTCCGGCACGATCACCTTTGCAGCGGTCTGTTCGACTGCCTGTTTCGCCTTGTTGATTGCGGCCTTCTCGGCTGCTTCGAGAGCTTCCTTCTTGGCCTTTTCCGCCAGTTCCTCACCGGCCACCTTTTCCAGCGCCTTAACAAGCTGCTGCTTGTTCTTGAGCGGGCCGATGTGGTGCTTTTTCTTGGCGTCGATCAGGGTCGCGCCTTGGAGCGCCTTGTGATCGACGCCGGGTTCCAACTCGTCGAGCAGGTCGATCACGTCCTGCTTGGTCATGTTGAGGGAGACGCCCTTAGCTTTGGCAATCTCCTGCAGCTCGACCACGGTGAGGTCATGCAGCCCGCCGCTCGGCGGAATCTTCTTGAGCTGGTCCGCCAGTTGCTGCGCCTGCTTGAGGGACGCCTGTTTCTGCGCCAGGAGTTGGATCAGGT
>JAKLES010000344.1 GCA_022711575.1 Deltaproteobacteria bacterium
TGGTCTGGCTGCCGGACGATCCGGTCGACGTGCTGGCCGAAACCCTGCCGCGCCTGGTCGCCGACGAGCGCCTGTGGCCCGGCTATCTGCAACGTCTGGCGCTGGAGTTGCCCGGCTGGTCGGGCATGTTCCTGTGGCGCGCGCGCCACCCGGAACACGGCGACGGTTCGCCGGTCGCCATGGCCGACTACCTGGCCGTGCGCGTCCTGCTCGAAACCCTGCTCTGCGAGGATCTGACCCGCCGGCTGACCGGCGCCGCGCAGGGGCTGGCCGATTTGCAGGCGTGGTTCGCCGCCCGCCCGGCCGAATTTTTCGTACGCGATGCCTTGCGCACGCACACCCTGCCCGAAGCCTTGCAGCAGCGGGTCGTCCGCCGCTGCCGTGTCGGGGCGGACAATCACGTCGACGCGGCGGATTGGGCGGCGTTGGCGGCGGAAATCGGCAACCTGCCGGCGCCGCCGGACACGACGCGTGTGCCGCGCCTGGCCGCGCTGCTCGAACTGCTTGAATTGTCGCCCGGCGATCTCGACATGCTCACACCGGAAGACGCCGATGCCCTGCTGGCTTGTGCCGACAGCCTGGCCCCGCTGGTGCGCGGCGAAATCTGGCTGCTGGCCTACGAACGCCATTACCGCGAGCAGATTTTCTCGGCGCTGGCCGCCAACCACCCGCGCCGCAAGCCGGTGGCGCAGC
>JAKLES010000345.1 GCA_022711575.1 Deltaproteobacteria bacterium
GAGGGTTATGAATAGCCTTCTTGAAATCCGCAAAAACTGTGGGCGCCGGGCCCGTTTTTTAGGGCACGCCGGCGCCCCACAAAAAAGCGGATTTCGACTTAGGCTGTTTATAACCTGACGCCGCAGGATCGCTCAGGAGGTTTCGATATGACCATGTTTATACTTATTGTTATGTGTGTGCTTTTTGTCCTGTGGGCCAGTAATTTAGAGGCCCGCATTATGAAACTGGAAAAAGACCACAACGCTATTTTCCCCGACCCAAATGATATTTGGGCCATGTGTAAGTATTGCGGGGGAAGAATAGGTTCCCCGACCCACTTCTGTCCTCATTGTGGCAAGGACATTGACAGACAATATTCAGACCGGTGAGGCCATGATACTTCAATTCGGGAAATACAAGGGAAAGGACCTTCAGGCGGTTTCAGACGAGTCCTATATCATGTGGCTCGCCAAGCCGGTCTACACGGGAAAGTATTACAAAAGCCTGCATTCCACCGAGTTGAACTGGAAGGTCCCGTTCAACGTCAAGATGGCGGCCCGGGGAGAGCTCTTCCGCCGGGGGTATAAACTGGTCGGGGAGCGTTTTGAAAAATAATTCATCATAAAGAAAGGAATTAAAATGTCTGAAATATCATCTGTCCCAGTTAAAGAATTCTGCCCGTTAGGCAGGGAATGCGTTGA
>JAKLES010000346.1 GCA_022711575.1 Deltaproteobacteria bacterium
TCACCACTGCGCAAAACAAGAGAAGGTGATGTTTTCCATGGTTTGATCAATTCAAGGCTTCCACTATTAATTTCTAATTGATCAAATGGAACCATACTAAATGTCGAAGTTTGCTCTCTTGTCCACGGGACGAAGAGTATTATTGCCAAACAGGCAAAGGCGACACTTACTATATGCCGAAATTTCATGTGATTAGCCACTTTGTATTTCAACGCTAAATGGGCCACAGTGCTAAAGCAACGCTCGCGCTAAAGCGGCCGGGATCGAATTACGGTTCAACGTTATTTTCGTTTTACCCCGTTTTTCCAGGTCGACCGCAACAAGGCATAAGATAAGCGGCAAACCCCGTAACATCCATGCTCAGGTAATACGCAAAGTCTGCCAGAGTTTCCTTCGCGATGCTTGAGGTGCCATTGAGCGCCCACCGATGTGCTAAATTCCTCAGTCACACCGATATGACAAAAAATCACCATGACAGAACAAGCAACCGGGAATTCTTCTGACAAGGCGGCACGCGCTGTGGCGGCACTCAAGGGGCCGCGTGCGCGGCGCATCGGCAAGTGGTTGGCCGGGCTGATCGTCGCTTTCGGCCTGTTTGGTTTCCTGGCCGGGCCGCCGTTGATGAAGTGGCTGCTGGTCAAGCAGTTGTCGCAGGAACTGCAGCGCGAAGTCAG
>JAKLES010000347.1 GCA_022711575.1 Deltaproteobacteria bacterium
TTGTCGCGTAATTGTCTTCATCTTTGACTGTCCTGTAATACTTGGCGGCTGAAAAGACTTCCCATGCCAATCTAATCGGCTCAATATCATCCCGTCTCTCATAGACCTCGTTAATGGCCTGTTTAATTGCATCGGCGGGTAGTCCGTGTCTGACCGTCCCGACACTGATTATCTTGGATACGGGAATATTTTTTTCAGCAAAAAACTCTACAATTTCGTCTTTCATGGGTAAACCCCCATTAGTAATCCTTTGTGTTGTCGTGGAGTCCAATCAGAGGGAACGGTTGTGACAACTGCGTTATACTGTGCCAGTGTTAAAGTAGCCGTCGCACAGTCCACGTTAATTCCGGCGTTTACATTCGCCTTCTGCTGGCTTAAAACAAGTTCTGCAAGTTGCGCTGAAATAGAGACATTCAGATTTACGTCAGCATCGTATTCAGTTAAGACAAGCCCTTCTGCTACGGGCTGAATAATAATCGACGCATTGACGGTCGGTTTATAAGCCGTTAAAATTAACGACTGACAGGTAGCCGACACTTCAAGGTCATCGGACACCGTAACCGTTGGCTTGTAAGCCGTCAGGACAAGTCCCTGTGAAGTCGCCCCGACATTTATTTCTGCATTTACAGTTGTCGGATATGCCGTTAAGGTCAACCCTTGAACCGTTGCT
>JAKLES010000348.1 GCA_022711575.1 Deltaproteobacteria bacterium
CCCGCGACCTGCTCGAACAGGGATGGCGTGTGCGCGGCTTGCTTCAGGAATTCCAGGCTGCCGGCCCGAACTGCGAGGTGACCCTGGTCGACCTCGCCGACGGCACGCGCTACGGGATCAGCCAGCGGCTGGGCAGCGAGTCCACCGCCTGCCGGCTCGACCCCGGCGCTTTGGCCGAGGCCAGCGTCGTCATGCGCCGGATCGCCGGCGAGGGCGCCGATCTTGCCATCTTCAACCGCTTCGCGGCGATGGAGGCGGGCGGCGACGGCCTGGCCGCCGAAATGCTGGAGGTGATGAGCAGCGACATTCCCGTCCTGACCGTCGTCCAGCCGAAACACCTGGCGGCCTGGCGGCACTTCACCGGCGGGCTGGCCGCCGAACTGCCGCCCGAGCGCGCCGCGCTCGACGGCTGGTTCCGGGCGCTGCACGGCGGCTGACGGCGCCGCCGCCGGGTCACGCGGCGTTCAGACCGGCACGCCGAGCACGACGTGGCTGGCCTTGATCAGCGCGCTCGCCGGCACACCCGGCTTGAGGCCCAGTTCCATTACCGCCTCGTTGGTGATGACGGCATGGACCAGCGTGCCGCCGGCCAGCCTGATGGCGACGTCGCTGTTGACCGCGCCCTTGTGCACACTGTCGACGACCCCGGCCA
>JAKLES010000349.1 GCA_022711575.1 Deltaproteobacteria bacterium
CGCAAAAAGAAACTTTGCCCGAAATCTGGGACTGATGCTGGCAATGCTGACCCGGCTGGCGCTGCTTTTTTCCATTGTCTGGGTGGCCAATCTGATCGAGCCCTGGTTTACCATTTTCGGCCAGGAGATTTCCGGACGCGACATTATTTTAATCGGAGGCGGGCTATTCCTCCTGGCCAAAGCAACCCATGAAATTCACAGCAGCCTGGAGGGAATTGAGGAAGAAAAACCAAAACTCAAAACCGTATCTACGGCCGCAGTGCTTTTTCAGATTGCCATTCTTGATATCGTTTTTTCACTGGACTCCGTCATCACAGCGGTGGGACTGGCGCAGCATATTTCCATCATGGCCATCGCGATTGTCATGGCTGTGGGCGTTATGCTGTTTGCCGCCAAACCGATCGCCGACTTTGTGGACGCGCACCCGACCATCAAAATTCTGGCGCTGTCCTTTCTGATTCTGGTGGGTGTCACGCTGATTGTTGAAGGATTCGACGTGCATGTTCCGAAAGGCTACATTTACTTTGCGATGGCTTTTTCCGTGGCGGTGGAAATGATCAATATTCGTATGCGCAAAAAACAGGTAAACCCCGTCCAACTGCGAAAAGAAATCACGGAGTAGTTCCATGCATCGCAAATTTATTTGGGCG
>JAKLES010000035.1 GCA_022711575.1 Deltaproteobacteria bacterium
GATAAGAATGATAATTCCACCGCAGATCAACATGTAGGTTAAGCTTTTTGACGGAATGTCCAGATTGAATTTCTTGTTCATCTCTAACCTATTTTCGCGTTTATTGTGAATTGAAGAATTTCTTTGTCTTTGAACTTTACATTACTACTCTTTTGCAAAGCCACACCTTGAAGAATCGGTGAATTTTCCAGCTTCATAACATATTGCGCTAAAAGCGTATCTTGTATGCTGCGGTCGCCCAGAACAACGCCCTCAATAATAACATCTTCGTCTTTTTCTTTTTTGGTGGCCTCTTTCTTTGGTATCTGTGCCCCTGCGACGGGAGTAGCCACCCGGACATTGATCAATCTGATGTTTCCCGGCGTCAGGTCTGACAGTTCGCTGATAATCGCCATTCCTTTGTATTTACTGGAATACTGTTGATTGAGTTGATGACGTAATTTCAAATCTTCAGCAAGGGCTGTGATTTTTTCCTTAGATAAGATCGGGTGGAAGTGAGACAGTTCTTTTTTTAGCTTCATCTGCTTGTCGCTGAGTCGCCCGGTTTCAACGGCCTGAAAAACGAGAATGGCAAAACAAGCAATCAGCGCCGCTGCAAATGCCGCAAAGATGCCGCGATTAATGACTTTGTTCCTGCTTTCCTTATTTTTATCCACGTAGGTAAAAATGGCGTTTGGTGTGTGCTGCCGGTCGGATAAGGATAAACCAATCACCGGAACCAGCGATACCCTCTCGGCAAGAGGCAACGATGCGCCGGATGAGGAAACATTCTTTCCTCTAAAAGGATCAAGGAATTCAATTGCGGTGTCGAGCTGCTCGTTGATGTAATGTAATAGAACATTATGAAATACATTCTGGTCAGATGAAATGTATATCTTTTCCACTTTTTCATAACCGACTGATGTCGAATAATATTCCAGTGTTCTTTCGATCTGGCGAACCAACCTCTCCAATGCGGGTGCGATCATGTCTAATATTTTGCTTTCGTTCCATTGGATGCCGTCTTCGTCTTCTATCGATTTTCCGGGATTAACAGAAAGATCTCTGAGGATTTTTTCGACACGTTCCCTACTAATCTTATTATAAGGAGAGGTTTCAGCAATGGATTCATCCATCGCTTCCATCATACTGCTAATACCGGTTTTGATGCCTCGCGTCATCATCAGATTTTTATTATTGAAGATGTCTATTCGTGAGAAATCATGGCCGATGTAGAGGCTGGCAAACGTGGCTTCGCTGACGGCAATCCATTGTGTCCGAAAAATATTTTGCATGGCAAAGGGCGCAATGGTGATACCGGCAAGCTGAACCCCGATCGACGAAAATGTGTCTTTGACTTTCTCGACCGCGGATTTAGGGGCGCTATAGACAATCACGGCATATTTTGGAATACCTTGATCGTTAATTTCACCCTGCATTTCGTAGTCAAAAACCACATCTTTTTCATCTATCGGATTTTCTTTTTTGGCGGTCCAATAGATGACTTTCTCCAGTTGTTTCTTGGGAACAATCGGTATCTTCAGGCGTTGAACATTCACTTCCGCGGCGCTTATCATCGCCCAGATGTCACAATCACTTAAGGAACCTGCAAAAGCAGTGAGCGACGTTTTTAACAAATGATTAAACTCAGTGGTTCCTTTTGAAATCTGATTGCTCAGTTTCAATGTTTTTTGATCAACCAGCAGCGGCCGGCCATCAAAGGTTTTAGTCATTTTGGCAAAACGGATGTCATACCGGCCAATATCGACACCGACATTGATACGGTGCTTACCTGTGAATATTCCTGGAAATTTAACGGAAGGTTTATCCGATTTTTCTTGTTGTGGAGAAGCGCCTTCAACTGCATCTGTTGCAGGTTCAGCTGTTTGCTGAGAGCCTCGAATAACTTTTAACAATTGTTCAGTGGAATTAATATCCTTATTGTTTGTCAAAAAATTTCTCCTCGACTAAAAGTATATTTGTTCTGAAGTCTCCCAGCTCTCGTAAAAGTCTCTAAATTTTGGATATTTTTATTACAATGTAATTGTTTCTTAACATATTTAATTTTCCTGATGCAAGGAAAAATTTAATTATCATCACCCTAATTTGAAAGTCATACATCATCAACTTTACTGTTTTTACTTTTGATTTTCTGTTAGCAATTTATATACCAAATGAAATAAAATACTCTTCCCGATTAAGGTAATTCAAATTAACGTTTAAAATCAAATAGATGTGATTATTGTAGCCATAAGTTATCAGTAATCTTGTATGACAAATAAGTGGTTGTTTTTATCAAAAACATGTCAATATCACCACTCTATCTACGGGAATGAACCCACACAATTTGATGGAATTTGATACACGAAAATGGTAAAAAATGAAGCCAAATCTCAAATGCTGATCAAGGAGGCGCCCTTGCAAAAGTCCAAATCTGTTTACCCGCAATCGAAATCACAAAATATTGGTGATGTTGATGTTTCTTATCTGGCCTACGAAAACGAGGGAACTCCGCTGGTTTTTCTCCATGCTACCGGTTTTCTGCCCTGGCTCTGGCACCCGATTGCCAGAGAACTTTCTCCGCCCTATCAGGCCATAGCCCCTTACTTCTGCGACCATCGCACATCAGATCCTCATGACGGCGGGCTGGGCTGGCAAGTCCTTGCTCACGATTTTGCGTCCCTGTGCCGCAGTCTCGAGTTGAAAAATCCCCTTCTTGTCGGCCATTCCATGGGCGCCACCGTCCTTGTTTTGGCGAATGCCCTGTTTAATATAAACGCCCGGGGCATGATCCTCATTGAACCTATTTTTCTGCCGGAGGATTTCTATAAGCCGGAAATAACGGTGCAACAACACCCCCTGGCGTCAAAAGCCATCAAAAGGCTGAATCACTGGGCTAACCGCGAAGAGGCCCTCGCCTATGTCCGGTCCCGGAGCCTGTTCAAAAACTGGGACCCGGAAATGATGGCGCTTTATGTGCGGCACGGCATGATGACGGGGGATGGCGGCGGTCTTCAACTAACCTGTTCGCCCCAGAGAGAAGCCGCCCTCTTCATGGGAGGTCTGCAGCATAATCCCTGGCCCGAACCGGCGAAGACGACTTGCCCCGTCCTGATCCTGGAAGGTGAAACCAGTGAAAACCGGGCCTTTATCGACCTCAAAAAAGTCGCCTCTCTCTTTCCGAAAGGCAACCATCGAATGGTTGAAGGCGCCGGACATCTGATTCCGATGGAACAGCCCCGGCTTGTAACAGAAATCATCAGAGACTATTTTGGAAATTGATCAACCACCTCGGGGCAAGCTGTCGAGGTATGAAATGAATATCATTATACCGTAGCAAGGTTACGGAGAATTAACGCTCGTCCCGCAGCAGCGGGATTAAAAGCAGGGGTGGCGGCTGTCCCTCACTTAAAAATTCCTTCCATTGCGATTTCGGCAATGGTTTTTCTCGTCGAAGGAAATTCCCGTTCCTGCTGATAGTCGGGCAAATCTTCTTTTTTGCCATGACGACCAATGGCAATCATGGCCTCTACTGTATAATCATCGGGCACCTGCAACTCTTTTTTTGCCCTGTCGTAATCAAAACCCTGCATCCCATGGACAACCAGATTTTTCAGCGATCCCTGCAAGGCTAGGCTGACCCAGGCGGCGCCCGCATCATACGAGTGCGTGCGGGCGGGTTTGCCTGAGTCAAATGTGGTTTTGGAAATAACGACAATCAGGACGGCGGCATTTTTCGCCCAGATTTGATTGCCCTCAGCAAGTAAATTGAAGAAATTCTCCCAATGGGGTGTATTTCTGCGGGCATAAATAAAACGCCAGGGTTGATTGTTGTTGGACGAGGGCGCCCACCGGGCTGCTTCAAAAAGCGTTTTGAGCATCGCCTCGCCTATTTCTTCACCGGACATGGCCCGGGGAGACCAGCGGTTGATAAAGATTTCATGGACATCATTTTCCGGTTTTCTGAAATGCTGAATATTCATAAATCACCTCTGGTTTTATAAAAGATAACATCTTTGTAAAATTTAACAGCCTTTTCTTTAAAAATCATGCCCTTTTATAAATAATTGAGGAGGTGCTTGACATTCTGAATTGAAAAATATATAAAGCTCAACTTGCTTAAACACCGGGCTTAAGACGTCCCCATCGTCTAGAGGCCTAGGACACGGGCCTTTCACGCCTGTAACTGGGGTTCGACTCCCCATGGGGACGCCAAAATAATTGAGGGGTTAACCCATTGCGGTTAATCCCTTTTTCGTTGGCGTGTCCCTCTTTTAAAACAAACATACACTAGTCGATAAATCATTGTCAATTTTCTTAAGATAAATCTCTGTCATTTTCTGATTTTCATATCACAACAAAGCAAAAAATATAATTCCCTTTCGGTAATATAATACCTGACTGCCACTATATGAACGATTATTATTCCCGAAAGGGAATTGAGGAGAATGAATCATAAAGTCCTGCCTTGCCAGGACTCGCCCAAAACAATGAACCATTGGTTGAACATTTTTATCGTATCCAGGCGTATCCGCCGACTTTACAAAAACCCTTGCTTTAATTATCACCTGATGATAATTAACATAACCATGAAGGATAAACGCTATTCCAAGGGAAAAGGGGATGAAACCCTTTTCACTCTGCTGCATTTGGACGGTGAAATCTTCCCCATGGATAGCGGCTATTGGACCAAGTTCGAGGTGTATCGGGTAGAGCCTGAACCGCATATTCCTCACGGCATCCGTTATTCCCTGACCCTTCATGACCGCTATAACCGGCGGGTCTTGGGATTCGACAACGCCCATGCCGTCAGGCCTTCAAGAAAGGGTTACGGTGCCCGGAAGATCACTTGGGATCACAAGCACAAATGCGACAAGATATCGCCCTACGATTACGCATCTGCTAGTCAGTTGCTGGAGGATTTTTGGTGCGATGTCGAGCAAATCATAAATCAAGACGGAAAGGTAGAAAAATGAATCAGAAAGTGCTTCACATCGGCATCATTTCCTATGAGGATTATAAAAAGCGATCCTTGGCCATTGCCCGGGGAGAATACCGCCCGCAGCCCGATGAACCCAAGATCTGGTTTGAATCTCTGCAATCCATGGCGCAGATTCTCAGCAACGAAAACCAATTGCTGCTGAAAACAATTATGGAGCGGAAACCGGAATCGTTAAAAGAATTGGAAGCGGCGACTGGACGGAGCAGTAGCAATCTATCTCGAACCCTGAAGACGATGGCCCGGTTCGGCATAGTGAAGATGGAGAAGTTGCAACGAAATATCAAACCCGTCGTCGAAGCGACGAACTTCACGGTTCAGTTCGGGCTATATGCCAACCGAGATTCTGAAGAGGGTGTGGACACCGTCGGGAACTAAAATTAAAGTACAGACAAGAAGGCAACCCTGATCCTCTCTGGGTTGCCTTCTCTTTTTTGTGATCTCTGCTTGCTCTAGCGGTTTTTTTCAGAAGAGAACGTTGTCGATCTTTCCCGCTCGCACCATGTAAGATCATATCAAATTTCAGCGCTGGTTAAATATTCGGAGCAATTATTCCGCCGGGGCTTCTTCTTTCTTTTTACGGGGCTTCTTCGGAACCTCCCCTTCTGCAGCTTCAGCCGGTTTCTTTTTGGGTTCTTTTTCCGCCGACGCTGCTTTCTTTTTCGGCTTGGTTTCTTTTTCCGGCGCGGCCTGGACTTCTTTCGGCGCGGATTTTTCCGCCAGCTTTTTCTCTTTAGCCTGCTTCAATGCCTCGATCTGTGCTACGTTCTTATCAAAAGCGGCGATACGAATATTCGTTTCTTTGATTTGCGATTTTAGCTTTTTCACCAGAGGATCACTCTGAGCTTTTTCGCTCGCGACCCCTTGTCCGGCCAGTTTCGCAAGCCGCAGCTCCAGCTTTTTTTCCAATACCCGGCGTTGCTCGATCCTTACGTCTTTACTTTTTGATGCCATTTTATCCTCCCCTGAAATTTTCCAGAATAATTTAAGTTGCCCGCAAAAATAGCAATATTTTCATGGGAAAGCCATAAATATTTTTAGAAATCGTATCATGGATATTATGACACTCTAACATCTTTCCGCTTTCCTTCGCTGCAGTAAACCAATTGTTTCAATATGCTCCGTTTGTGCGAACATATCCAAAGGCTGAAGGTTTTGCAGATCATAGCCATGCTCGTTTAGAAACTTTACATCCCGAGCCTGCGTGGCCGGATTACAGGAAATATAAATAATATGTTGTGACGCCAAACTGGCAAGCGCTGCAAGCGCCACCGGGCTTAAACCTGTGCGCGGTGGATCAAGAATGATCACATCAACTGCATCCATCTTTTGCGCCTGATCCTTCAAAAACTCTTCAATATCACCGCAGATAAACTCCGTGTTTTCTATCCTGTGCCTTTCGGCATTTAAGCGCGCGCAATCTACGGATTTTTTATTAATTTCGACGCCGATCATCCGCCGGGCATAAGGCGCCAAAAAAATGGAAAAAAGGCCTGAACCGCAACAGGCGTCGATGATGGTTCCTACCTTTTTTTGATCCATCAGGCGACATACCTCATCGACCATCCGGTCCGTTAAATATAAATTAGCTTGAAAAAAACCCGTGCGGGGAATCAGAAATTCCCTGTCTTTTACCTTACGCACAATGGTCTCTTCGGAATTTTCCGGTACGTCCGACCAAAATATTAAATCACTTTGATCGAATGAAACATCTCCTTTTGTTCTTGCCTGCTGAATCTGAAGATTAATGGTTTCATCCATAATCTCGCAGCGCTCAATATCCATCATTCTACCGCCGGAAATATCCATAAAACCCAGCTTGAAGCCTTCGGCCGTTTTTGCGGCATGAAGTTGAGCCTTGCCTCGGTAGGCATAAATCCGCGGAGAAGGAATGACCTCGGCAACCGGCGGCTGCGCTATGCGGCCGATTTTTAAAAAAGCCTCCTCCACCTGTTTTCGCTTAATTTTCAATTGAGATTCGTAATGGATATGCTGATAAGAGCAGCCACCGCACTCTCCATAATAACGGCAAAGCGGTTGGATCCGTTGGATCGAGGGCTCGATAATTTTTAACACACGCCCCCGGGCAAATTTTTTCTTGCGCTCAACAATCTCAATTTCCACAACATCTCCAGGCGCGGTGAAAGGTACAAAAATCACGAAACCCTCCACGCGCCCGATGCCGTGACCGCCAAAAGCAACGGATTCAATTTTCAGACTAAAACGATCCCTGATCTGCATAACCATCCTGTGAAACTTTCTATCGTATATTCGGGCGCCGGAGTCAAGAAGCTGGGGTATTTTTCTTTACAATTCGCTCTATTGTTGTTAAGAAAATCCACAACTAACAATCATAAGGAATTCATGATGAGCACTCCCAGAAACTCCATCTTGTGCCCCAATTGCCGAAAACTGATCAGTCTGGATGAACCAGCCTGTCCCTATTGCGGGCTGATCCGGCCCGGCCTGCATGAAACCGCGGGGAAACTGCAAAATATCCTCTTCGCTTTTGAACCGGTTAAAACGATCATCTATGTCAATATTGCTTTTTTTGTTCTGTCGTTGCTGCTGAATCCGCGGGGAATTTTTATGGGAGGTAGCCCCCTGGGCTTTCTATCACCTTCCGACCAGAGCCTGTTTCTGCTGGGCGCGACCGGCACAATTCCCGTCTTCCATTATCACAACTTCTGGAGCCTTCTGTCAGCCTCCTTTCTCCATGGCGGAATTCTGCATATTGTTTTCAACATGATGGCGTTATATCAACTGGGGCCGTTTGTGCTTCGTGAATTCGGCATCCACCGTTTCATGAACATTTACATCCTAACCGGTATCGTCGGTTTTGCCGTTTCCGTGCTGGCCGGCGTCCGTTTTACGATCGGCGCGTCAGCCTCCATTTGCGGACTGATCGGCGCGATTATTTATTTCGGGAAAAGCCGCGGTGGATCGTACGGAGAGGCCATCTACAAACAGGCGCTGGGATGGGTGGTCGGCCTGATCATCTTCGGATTTCTCTTTAGCGGCATCAATAACTGGGCGCACGGCGGCGGTCTTCTGTCGGGACTCCTCATAGCGTATTGGATGGGTTACAACGATCAGAAGTCAGAGAGCGCCTGGAATAAAATTCTGGCTTACGGGTGCATATTAATCACCGCAGGCGTTCTAGTCTGGTCGGTCGGCTCTTCGATCTACTATAAAATTTCGGCGTGAAGGTTGTTGACAGATCAAAAACCTTACTCTATAGGGCAAGTATCAATTTTGTGTCGAGTCACTGATTGTGAGGAGGGAAACCGATGAAAACAAAAATTCTATTATTATTTGCAATAGTCTGCCTGCTTTTCGGCTGCAATGCCGCCATGGTCATAAACGGCAAGGTCATGGGCATCAGCTCCGGTGCATTCATTTACGAGGACGGCTATCTGACAACACAATACAAGGCGGATATCGAACCGGTCTGGAAGGCCTGCGAAAAAGCTGTGAACGAATTAAATGGCCAGCAGACACAAAAGGAACGTAATATTTCCACAGGATCGATCAAGACGGTCATTTCGGATGAAAAGGTGATCATCCTGGTTGAATATATCGGAAAGGATTTAACGTCCGTTTCCGTTCTTTCCGGCGTTGTCGGCAACAACATGGCAGACCGGATCATTCAGGACAAAATCGCCGCGAATATCGGCAAACCCTGACCACCGGATTGCAGGGGCGCGCGGCATAAGCTATGTGGCCATGCGTCCTTGTTTGGTTCCGTTCGGTCGAGTCTTTTCGCTTTGCTCGGTCGAGTCTTTTGCTCGGTCGAGTCTTTTTGACCTTTTGTTCGGTCGAGTCTTTTTGACTCGACCGTTTCCCTTCTCCATGTTAAAAACCCATCATGACTAAAAACTTCAAATCCAAAGAACCCGGCATTCCTTATTTTGTCACATTTACCGTTGTTGAGTGGTTAAATGTTTTTACCAAGCCACAATACATACGCGTTCTCTGGGACAGCCTGCAATATTGCCGCAAGGAAAAAGGTCTGAAGCTCTATGGTTTTGTTTTCATGACCAACCATCTGCATCTCATCATCAGCGCTGATCTCGAAGACGTCAAGCTCTGGCAGGTTATTAGGGATTTCAAAAAATTCACCGCGCAGAAAATTATTCAGATGATGCAGAAAGAAGAAAACCGGCAGTGGATTCTGGATGTCATGAAAGCTGCGGGAGCACAAAACAATGCTAACACGCAGTATCAGTTCTGGATACAGGATGACGGCGCGGAAGAAATCCAAAGCGATAAATTCTTTTTACAAAAATTGACC
>JAKLES010000350.1 GCA_022711575.1 Deltaproteobacteria bacterium
CCTTTGACTGCTTCCTCTTCGATGCGCTTCTGGACACCCTTGATCTTGTCATTCATCTCTTTGTCGAATTTCTTCTTCTCCATCTTCAGGTCAATAAGTTCGCGGGTCAATTCGAGTAATAAATTCTTCATGAATTAGTTCTCCTTTTCTATATGTAATATTATTGCTATTTTTTAGGCATCTGCATCTGCCTGGCCATCTGCAGCTGCTCCACCAGTAAAAGCGGAGTCCAGACATGGGCGCATTTCCATACCTCAGCCGGTTTGTTAGCGCCCGGTAACATTGTTGTAAATGGCAGGTACCAATGGCACCGGGTAATAACGCCATTTGATTCTTCTTCGCATAACTCCCCCATGGGGCACACAAAATTTATCGACTTTCCTTTATCGCTCATAATTGCCCTCCTTACTTAATTTTATTTTTCAAATCGCTCCCCGACCAGTTTATACCCCCGGCGGAAGAGCTCTCCCCGGGCCGCCATCTTGACGTTGAACGGGATCTTCCAGTTCAACTCGGTGGAATGAATGCTTTTATAATACTTTCCTGTGTACATCGGCTTGGCCAGCCACATAAGATAATTTTCATCAGTCAGCAACGAGAGCTCCTGACCTTTATATTTTCCAAAATTTAATTTCATTTCCG
>JAKLES010000351.1 GCA_022711575.1 Deltaproteobacteria bacterium
AAAAAACAGTATCGGGGCCAACAGCAGCAGCGCAACAATGAAGAAAGGTGTGCCACCCTCTCTGTGCATAGAACTGGTAAGAATTTGCGGATCAACATAATTTCCCAATAGGGAAAGCGTTATAATTCGAATACCATTTTTAAACATCGCAATCAACACGGCGCAGACAACAAGAAAAATTATCTTCCAGTAGGATTTCAGAAACAGATAACCGGCCAGAATAGCAACAATAAAAATAGCCATGGCGGACCGGATGCCACTGCATTGTTTAGCCACTTCGACGCTGACATTGGGTAAGTGAAAGACAAAGCCTTCTCTTACAAATGGTACTCCCGAGGCCATAAATAAAAGATTTGTAAACTCCGTGGAACCGACCTGTAAAACATAGATGATATGATCCATGAGAGCCGTGGGGATCGGAACTATAAAAATCAAGAAGAGAAGAGGGAACAAAGCAGCTTTATAGGCCTGCATACCGTATAGAAGAATAAACGCTCCGTTGATGAAAATGAAGATAGAGAAGACAATAAGCGATGCGTAATTGTTTTTATCCAGTGACGCACCCCACATAATGCCGGCCAGGAACAGAGCAATACCCAAAAGTAAAACAGGAACTCCCGCGA
>JAKLES010000352.1 GCA_022711575.1 Deltaproteobacteria bacterium
CGGCACAGGTGCGGACAGCCGCGATTGACTTCCACCAGGAACATATCCGCCATTTCCGAATCACGACTGCTGACAACTTCGGTTGTGCAGAAGGTGTTGATATTTTTTACGGGAGAGATCTGAATTCTCCTTGGCAATTCCTCTTCCCGCGGCACGATATCCAAAATTTTTCCTTCGGGAGAATAATGCACCTCGTAGAGTGAGGGGATGTAAATTTCCGGTATTTTTTTTTGTAAATGGATAAGCAGTGATGGCCTGTTGAGCCCAAGCCTTCGGCCTTCTGCGTACAGACGAGCAAACTTCGGCAGAATTTCTTCCGCTTCACCCAGGATAAAAACGTCAAAATAGTCCGTCAGCGGTTCGGGGTTCAGCGTCAGCGCAATGCCGCCGCCAATCACCAGCGGATAATTGTCTGTGCGGTCTTTTGCTTTGAGCGGGATGCCACCCAGGTCCAGCATCTTTAAAATGGACGGGTAATCATTTTCAAAAGAAACGGAAAAAGCCAGAATGTCAAAATTCCGGATGGGTTTTTGGTTCTCCAGACTAACCGTTTCCGCCGCGCCGGTGACGAATTCGGCGTCGTCACCGGGCACGGACAGAAACACTCTTTCACAAAGAAAG
>JAKLES010000353.1 GCA_022711575.1 Deltaproteobacteria bacterium
TTGAGTCTGTTGGAAGAGCTTCTACAAAAGTAGGAGCAATAGTATCATTTACAGTAATGATTTGAGAAACTGCAGATGAATTATTACAAGCGTCAGTAAAAGTCCAAGTTCTGGTGATAACAAAAGAGTTAGGACATTGTCCTGCTGCGATTGTATCAACACCTGAAGTAGTAATTTCACCGGCACAATTATCAGTAGCTGTTAAAGAAACAGCTGCAGGAACTTCAGAAGCACAAGCAAGCGTTAGAGCAGCAGGAGCTTCAGGAGTAATAGGAGCAGTTATGTCTTGAACAGTAAATGTTGCAGAAGAAGAAGCTGTATTTCCACAAGCATCGGTAGCAGTAAAAATAACAGTAATAGCAGCAGAACAGTCATTGCTTAATGCATCAAAGTCATTTGACCAAGTTACATCGGAACAATTGTCAGTTGCAACTGCACCACCATTAGAAGCTAACCATGCCTGAACCGCACCTTGATTACCGGAACCATCACATTCAACAACAATACTTGAAGCTTGAGTAGTAATTACCGGAACCGTAGTATCCTGAACAGTGATTGTTTGGATATGAGCTGTTACGTTGTTACAAGCGTCAGTAGCTGTCCAAGTTCTGGTGAT
>JAKLES010000354.1 GCA_022711575.1 Deltaproteobacteria bacterium
GCCCTGGCCGTCAATTTCGGGATGATTGCGTTCGTCTGGTATGTTCGCCACAAACTTTTTCCTGATTTCCTGTTCATTACGCCGGCGAAAGTGAAGGGCGAATATCACTTCCAGCCTTGATTCCGCCACGCAGGTGGTGCGTTTACACTAATGAATGGCCCCTTTATTGCAATATTCGTTATTTAGCAGAAATGGCAATATAAATAGCCAGCAACCCTATTAAGACTGCTGCTATAAGCTGAAAATAGATTGGCCCCAAATTGCTGGCGTTGGAAAATCGTTCCGTTTGTTTGCTATACGGGATAACAACCTCTGCATTAAAAGTGATTTCATACACATATGCTAAGCCCCCCGTGCTTGTGCTAGATGACTTGATCGTCCACTCCCTGTCCCTCAAGTTGTTATTGTTATCAATATCACCACACCAATAGCTTCGGTTATATGGGCCAAAGCAAGAAAATCGTAGGGTTTTTTCACCACTGCGCAAAACAAGAGAAGGTGATGTTTTCCATGGTTTGATCAATTCAAGGCTTCCACTATTAATTTCTAATTGATCAAATGGAACCATACTAAATGTCGAAGTTTGCTCTCTTGTCCACG
>JAKLES010000355.1 GCA_022711575.1 Deltaproteobacteria bacterium
CCTGTTCCCAGCCTCCGAGTATCGAGAAGAGCGCCTTCACCCATTCGTCGTTTGTCATGACGGGGTCGCCGGTCACCTGGTAGTATTGCTTTATGAGGTCTTTTTCTGCGGCCGTTAGGGCTGTGTTCAAAGGCTCTACGAAGGTGACCATCATGTTGAAGCTCTCAAGGCGCTTTGCGACGTAGGCCGAATCGAATACGGTGTAATCGGTGCCGTCTATGGTGATGGGTAGATCCTGCTCCCAGCCTCCGAGTATCGAGAAGAGCACCTTTACGTACTTGTCGTTGGTGAAGTCTGTCGAGCCGGAGAAGTCCGGGTATACCTTCGAGAGCGCAAGCTTAGCCTCGGGCGATAACCCGGTGTCGAGGGTACCCACGAACGGCAGCAAGAGCTGGAGTTTGGCAAGGCGCGCGTCGTAGTAGGTCTGGTTAAAGGTAGTGTAATCGGTGCCGTCTATGGTGATGGGAAGATCCTGTTCCCAGCCTCCGAGTATCGAGAAGAGCGCCTTCACCCATTCGTCGTTTGTCATGACGGGGTCGCCGGTCACCTGGTAGTATTGCTTTATGAGGTCTTTTTCTGCGGCCGTTAGGGCTGTGTT
>JAKLES010000356.1 GCA_022711575.1 Deltaproteobacteria bacterium
TTATACTCTTCGATTATACCGAATCCGGACCCGGCTGCGCGGTATGGGTGGACTGCCGCAATGGCGCCTATGCGATTGGCACCGGAATACCCTCGGAAACACCCGATCTGACCATGAGCCTTTCCGCCGATGACGCCCACAGGTCCTGGTCGAACAAGCTCAATCCCGTCATGGCCATTACGCGCAAAAAAATACGCGTAAAGGGTTCGGCGACAGGACTCCTTAAACTTGCTCCCAAACTGAAAAAGGTGGCGGTGATCTATGAGAAGGTACTCACCGATCTGGGCTGGGCTGATAAGATAATGAAATAAAACATTTTAGAGGTTACACAATATGAATGCCAATACAGGGAAGGTAATACGGGTGGACCTCAATACAGGCGTTGTCAGCATCGAAACGCTGCCGGAGGACAACTACAGGGAATACGTCGGGGGAAGCGGACTCGCCGCAAAGTATTTTTGGGAAAAGGGCGACTTCAATGCGGACGCCCTTTCTCCGGAGGCGATGCTCATTTTCATGAACGGACCCTTCTCAGGATTAAAGCTCTCCGGCGCCAGCAGGAACAGCGTCGCCGGCCGTTCGCCTC
>JAKLES010000357.1 GCA_022711575.1 Deltaproteobacteria bacterium
CAAGGGTGTAAGGTCATTGGCTATAGGTTATAGAAAACAAGAATAAAAAGCCGGATTGTAATTTCTTTTACCATCCGGCTTTTAGTTTCATATCATGATCCGTCATCGTTATTTGATCAATTTGGCCAGGCGCTCCCAACGGACATTCTTTTCTTCCGCATTCCACGACCAGTAAAGAACAAAGGCTTTGCCCTGAACATCCTTCAAATCAACAAATCCCCAGAAGCGGCTGTCCAGACTGTGGTCGCGATTGTCTCCCATCACAAAAAGAGAATGATCCGGCACGATGACCGGGCCGAAATTATCACGTGGCTGCGCTTCGGCCGGATAAATTGTCTGATCATCATAAACACCGTAAGGATCCGCATAAGCCTGTTCGTTGATGAAGAGTTTCTTGTTTTTCATTTCAATTTTGTCGCCGGCTATGCCGATGACGCGTTTAATGAAATCCTTGGAGCGGTCCTGCGGGTAAATAAAAACGACTACGTCACCTCTTTTCGGATCGGTGACTGGAATGATTGTTTTTCTGAAATATGGAATTTTTACGCCATAGATGAATTTATTGACGAAAAGATGATCGCCGA
>JAKLES010000358.1 GCA_022711575.1 Deltaproteobacteria bacterium
GTTTATGAACCACCTAAAGGTGGTTATTTCTCAAACATACCCAGTTGATCAAGGCGACGGTCTTCCGTTTCCTGTCGCCTGATGTAATCGCGGATTGTTTTCTCATCCGCACCTACGGTTGATACAAAGTAACCTCGAGCCCAAAAATGTTGACCTGTAAAATTCTTTTTCCGTCCCATGTACGTTCTGGCTATCTGGATGGCGCTTTTCCCTTTAAGATAACCTACGACCTGAGAAACTGAATACTTGGGTGGTATCGATATCAGCATGTGTATATGATCCGACAAGAGATGCCCTTCGATCACCTGGCACTCTTTTTGCGTAGCAAGGTCCCTGAACGTTGAACCCAAATGCTTCCGCAATTCCACATACAATGTCTTCTTCCGACACTTCGGTATCCATACCACGTGATACTTGCATTCCCACTTTGTATGGTTTAAACTCCTTACATCTTCCACTGTTTGCCTCCTCTGCTGTAAACTTTGAGCGGTTCACAGCGGAAAGGCTTTCCTGTATTCCCGGAATTGTCAAACTCTGGGAGTCCCCCGGCATAGCCGGGGGTTTACTCAGGAGAAATTA
>JAKLES010000359.1 GCA_022711575.1 Deltaproteobacteria bacterium
TCATGCCGTCTACAGTCATTCCTTGTTTATGCGGATTGCTGTCGACCAGGCCCTGGATGTTGCAATGCTTCAGCCCAAAGGTCTCATAGGCGAGCATGAATTCTCGGCCGATTCCCCAGCAGTAGATAGGTACTTTACTTTTTGCAACCGATACAAAAAATTCCTTCAGCCCTTCAACCTGTCCAGGGTCCATAAAGTAAATACCGGCAGTCTTTTTAAACTTCTTAAATACCGCAATGAGATTAGGAAGTGATACCTTGCCGGACATGGGAGTCTTCGTCTTCCTGAATTCAACCAGCTGGAAGCCATGTCTATGACATAACTGCTGCAACGTCCTGATGCTGAAGTGCTGCAGGTGTTCCCGCATAAGGTACCAGAATCCGGCCTTGGGCTCGGTGGAGTAATATTCCTCGATGTCCGGGACGGCAATGCAGAGCGTACCGTCTTTGGTCAATACCCTGTACGCTTCCTTGATGGCCTTCCCGGGATTGATCAGATGCTCCAGGACCTGGTCCATGACAATGCAGTCCATATTACCCTTATCGCACGGCAGAAGGGTAGCATCCGCATAGGCAA
>JAKLES010000036.1 GCA_022711575.1 Deltaproteobacteria bacterium
AACATCGTCAAGGAAAAGAAGCTGACAAACATGCGGGCGTCAACGTCCGATGCTACGATTATTTTACGGCCACCGCGAATATTGTCACTGGATCAGGCCATCGAGTTTATCGCCGAAGATGAATTGGTGGAAGTTACTCCGCAAAGTGTGCGCCTGCGCAAGATGGAACTTGACGCTACCCGGCGCCAGATGAAAGCCCGCAAAGAAGATTAAATACCTGAACCGTGTTATCGTATTCATAAGTCCGCAATTTACGGGAAGAGATCGAGTTGATTATTGCGATTTGAAGTTTGGAATAAAAAAGTCCAAGCCAATTCTGATTCCGCCAGCCAGAAATATAATAGCAAGTATATCACTATAATTGCATCCACGACGGCAGCCCCCAGGAAACCGGTAGAGAATGGGTAACTGATATTTAAGATATAAAGGAATATCAGAAAAGTCTTTTCAATGGCGCTGTAAATCAGGATAGGCATGCGCCAGCTAACTCTGAATGCCGATATGATCATGAAGATGCCTAGCAATAAAATCATCATACCCCAATGCTGGACGATGATTGTATAATTTTCGACAAATGGTAGTTTCAAAATATTCACTACTATAAATTGCGGCAAGAATGCGTTCATTCCGAATATAGCGGTGTAAAGTCCGGCAATGATCAAAAAAGGTTTAATGGTTTTGTCGAGAATGCTTTTCATGGATGACCTCCTTCAAATTTTAATGAGGGGGACAAAATCTATGGATGTTGGGCCTTATCTCTTCCGAAATAATTAATCCAGGCAATCTCAAGCAGATCCTTGGACAGTTCGGGAGGCTGGCCAACATACCGGCAGATATTCAGTAAGTGATGAATAGGATCCCGGGGTTCACAACATCTCAGAGGGCGTTTTTCTTCGTCATAGCGTTGAAAAATAAACTCAAGCAGTTCCGGGTTATAATCGAGTCCATGGTCTTTGACAGTCCTTTGGAAAATGGAGCCGTAATGTTCCCGGGTGGGTGGGGCTATATAAAGTCGGTACCCCATCCGACGCAAAAAGGCCTCATCCACTAAGCCCTTGAGATCCAGATTCGTGGCAAAGATGAGCAGGGGTTCGAAAGGGACCTGAATTTTTTCCCCCGTGTGCAGGGTCAGATAATCAACACCCCGTTCTAAAGGTACGATCCAGCGGTTCAGCAGATCCATGGGATTGACCCGCTGCCGACCGAAGTTGTCGATGACCAGGGTTCCCCCGTTGGCTTTCATTTGGAACGGCGCTTCATAATACCGAACCGTACGGCTGTGGACCAGGTCCATGGTCTCTATTGTCATCTCCCCGCCGACAATTACCAGGGGGCGTTTGATCTTTATCCAGCGTTTATCATATTCTTTGTAGTCATTGGTTTCTACCGGGATGTGATTGTGCTGGTCGAACATCTTGATGATCTGGTTGTCCACCTCAATAGCGTAAGGGATCCAGATTTCTCCGGGCTGGGCGGAGTGAAGCGCTACGGCGATCGATGTCTTTCCGTTCCCCGGTTCACCGAACATGAAAAGGCTGCGCCGGGACTTGGCCACCAGACCCACAGTCTGCAAGGTAATGTCAGGTAAAACAAGATCGGACAGGGCATTTTTCACAAATTCCGGCGATACCGGTTCCCGGCTCTGACTCTGGTGCAAAACCATTTCGGTATAGGATTGCAGGGAGACTGGGGCCGGCCCGATGTAGCCGTTGATATCCAACAGTCGATTGACCCGTTGCCACCCTCGTTCGAGCATGGCATAGCGATGGTTCAGATAACTGTCCTGGCCGCGAATTTCGATCAGCTTTTCCTTGTATAGGTGCTGAAGCAGTGATTCAGCGATCGGTACCGATAGGCAAAGACTCTCGGCCGCCCGAGTCGTGGAACAGTTCATATCCGCATAAACGGTCTTCAATGCCAGATCCACCAGGAAGTTAAAGTCCAGTTGGGTGTCTTCCACGGTTCTGGGTGTGATGGGAATTAAATTTTTGTTTGGAACTTTATCGCACAAATCGTCCATTGAAAAATATCAGCCTCTATAGGTAAACTTTCTTGGATTTAAAGAAATCCATCGACTGTCTGTGACCCGTACTGGCGGCCTCCTTGAGATCGTTTATCGCCGCAAGATACATGCCGAGGCGCTCGTGAGCAAGGCCACGCAAATCAGTTCATGAAGTGTAATGTCATCAACAGACCCGCCCCGACCGTTGCCATATCTTATGGATAGATAATATTTCCCAATCAGTAAGCACTTCCTGTGGTTTCAATAATAGTGTACCCTACAAGCTCACCTTTGTTGTTGAATAACTTACATATCCCCTCCCAGTATTCCTGTAACTTTGACGGATTATATTGGTCTTCAACGATAGGGATTACTTCATATTCCTTTTCTTTAAATGGGACGGTTACGTTCCATCCAAGCCCGATCTTGTTACCATTGAACATTCTGATTTTTTTTACGCTATAGCTGAAATTATCAAAACTGGTCGTCTTTCCTTTTTTATCTATATAGGTTCCTTCTTTGACTCCCGTTTTGGGAAAGGGGAAGAGCATAATCTCCTCATCATCAAAGAATCTGAAGGAAAACCATTCCCAACCCAACTCGCTGAACTTCCCCCACTGTCGATCGAACCATGCCTTTCCATTTCCGTCGATCTTTGTCCAATTGCCCTTTTCATCCTTAAATTCGATCACTCCCTTTGTTACGATATTGGTAAAGGAATAGTAGTAACTCCTTTCTTTCGGTTTATCCGGATGTCCCATGACGATGATGCCATCTTTCCCATGCCATGTAGCATCCTTTGTGGACGTGCCTTCAATATCCATTTTGAGCTTGTCGCTTGTGCCCACTATTTTGATCTGCTTATTATCCAGGCAGATCTTACTGTCCTTAAAGACAGCACATTGTGAATCGGCATAGACCTCATCAGAGCTAAATTTAATGGATTCTGAGAAAACATGCTGTCCGGTTGAGCAATCCGTGAAAGTCAAATGGAGAGCGTATGCTTCCAGCAGACGAGCCTTATATCCATGGAATATTGTAAATTGATAAAAGTACAATTTATTGTTCTGGTCAGGCGCATACCCGGTCAGGTACCACCATTCTCCTCCGTCGTCATGGGGAGCCCATTCATAAGCCGCGTCCTTATGCCCCTTGTCATTGTATGGAATATAGACTGATTTATTAAGAGCACATCCGGATAAAACAATAGCAACAACCAGAAAAACCAGTATTTTCCTCACAGGATCCTCCTTATCTTATCTGTAAAATACATTATAAAACGTTAACTATGATCCAACATTTTTTATATTTATTTTCCCCGCCTCATTTTAACGAGTGAAATACTACGAACACTATAATTTATCAATGAGATGTTATCCATTATGTTGACGTCGCTGATTATGTTATCGGTGATTTCGATAAATGACGGAATGCTCCCGCGCAAATCCATAAGTGTGCGCAACTTAACGGCTGTCTGACTTTTGCAGTAAGCCGCCCAGAGAAAGAGGGAAAGACAAAGATCGATTGTTGTGGAGTCCAATGCATAGACAGTATTTTGAAGTTCAAGACTAATCTCCGGCATAAAGTTGGCGAGCTTTTGACATCAGGATTTGGCAAAAAAACGGCGTAGATTCTCCAGTCTCTTTTTTCGTTTGCGTCGGCCAAGGTACTGCGCGAGATTTTGCCGCGTATGCCAAGATGGTACAGCAGCAACTGCCGTGATCGCAGACAGACTTTTATATCACGGAGACTTTCTCTATGGAACAGTTGTGCAAAAGCCATGCAAAGAAACTGATCCAAACAGGAAAAGCTCCTTGTACGGTAATTGCCGGAATACCGGTCGATACATTTACGAAATTCATACATTGGTAGATGATCCATAATCTGTGAGAATACAGTTTGCCCATTGTACATTAGCCTCTCGTTTTTTAATTGCGGAGCGGCTATAAAACAGAAAAAATTTCAAGTCGATAAAATAATAAATCAATGTTAACTTATCGACAACTTAAAAGTATTACCGGTTATAAAAAAGTTTAACCGGACACTATTGGGTTGCAACCCCTTGTTCTGCACATGATAATAGTCCTGTAACAAATTTGGTTTTCCTTCTTGACAAATACGGAAAGTTTTGCGCTCTTATGCGGCGCAAAATTCAATTTCAGGCAGGTATTTCATGAAATACTTTTTCGATCCAAAATCCGTTGTTGTTATTGGCGCGTCCAATGCCCCTTTCAATCTGGGAGCCACCATCTGTAACATGTTAAAGGACTATCTCCAGTATACCGGAGCGGTTTACGCTGTAAATTCCAAAGGAGAGACGGTGAATGGCTACCCGGGCTATTCATCGGTGCTGGACATTCCGGAATCACCCGATCTGGCCGTAATCATTGTGGCGGCTCGTCATGTACCAGGCATTATCCGGGACTGCGCCCATAAAGGAATCAAGCGCATTGTCATTGAAAGTGCCGGCTTTTCCGAAGGTGGAGAACCCGGCGAAGCAATGCAGCGTGAGATCGACGATATCGCCAAAGCTAACGGTATTCGCATGATGGGGCCGAATTGTCTTGGGACATTGAGCACTCGCGATAAATTCTGCTGTTTTTACGGCGTCAACCCGAGCTTAGTCGAGATGAGTCAAATATTTGAAGTCCCAGGCAACCTCTCGTACATTATTCAAAGCGGCGGCGTGGCCGTTCTGGCCATGGAATCGCTTTATTACGACATCGTCGGTGTAAACAAAGTGGTCAGCATCGGCAACAAGTGCGATGTTGATGAAGCCGATCTGATCAATTATTTTCAAAACGACGAGACCGAAGTCATCGGCATCTATCTGGAGAATATAGCCGACGGCCGTAAGCTCATGCACGCCGCTAAAAAATCCCGCAAGCCCGTCCTGATCTACAAGGTAGGGAAAACCAAAGAGGGCGCAGTGGCCGCCATGTCCCATACGGCGGGAATGGCCAATAACGACTCGGTCTTTGATAGCGTTTGCAGGCAGGCAGGGATTATCCGTCTGCAATCGATCGATGAACTCCACTCACTCCCCAAGATATTTACTGAAATGCCACTCCTCGCGGGAAAGCGGATTGCGGCGTTCACCAACTCCGGCGCTTTCGGCGGTATTGCCGCGGATCTGCTGGTGGCAGCGGGATTGCGGATGGCGCGTCTTGCTCCGCACACACAGGAACGACTGAAAAAAGCGGGTCAAGTTTTCAATATCAAGAATCCCGTGGATATTGGTCCCGCTCCGCCGCAGACCTATCTCGATATCTACGATATTCTTCTTTCCGCAGAGGAAGTGGACGGCCTTCTCCCCCTGCTGAGTGTCTGGCAGCCGTTTGTGATCGACACGCTGCTGGAACTGTTGAAAATGTGCAAGCATTACAATAAGCCCGCGGCCATCTATACACCGAACGCTGTCGCCAAATCCATTGCCATCCGCGCGAAACACCGTATCCCCATTTTCGAAACAACGGAGCAGGCGGTGCGGGCTTTATCTGTTTCACAAAAATATTATGAATCTCTGCTGAAAAGAAAATTTATTTGCAATAGCGCATCTCGTTCCACCCTGGCCGAAAGAGGCAAACGGACCCATGCAGAGATTATAGGGAAACAATACACGACGAGAGCACCGAAATCGACATCCGTTCCCTGTTCATAATTGAAGGGAAACCGACGGTTGTTGACGTCCGCATCGTCCTGAAGACATGACGGTAAACAAAGGTTTTATGCGGATATTTGTTGATACGGACGCGTTTCCAAATGGAATCAGAGATATCCTGATCAAGGCCTCGCAGCGTCTGAATCTGCCGCTGATTTTTATAGCCAATAAATTTTTGCGTCTGGAGAAACTGTAAGACCGTCAAGCCTTTGCCGATTAGCTCGACAGTTTTTTAGTTCGTCAAATCAAAATCGAAAACGCGAAGCAACAAAAACCTGTCTCTACCCCATGACACAAACACGAATCATCACTTCCAGAATTCCGCCGCTACAATCGGCCCAACGTCTGGACAGCTATTGTGCCGGGCGGTTCACCTATTTGACAAATGATCAATGGCGCCAAGAGATTCTTGCCGGCAAGCTATCGCTGGCCGGTGTCGTCATTACTGACCCCGCAATGGTGCTGCGAGGCGGCGAAATACTGGCTTGGGACGGTAGCGGAATCGTTGAACCGGAAATCGATGACAGGATTACCATCCTCTACACAGACGAATGGTTTATTGCCGCCAATAAAACGGGAAATTTACCGGTCCATCCTTCAGGACGGTATTTCAACAACACGCTGGTTAGCCTCCTTGAGGACCGCTACGGGCGTAAGGTTTACCCGGTGCACCGCATTGACCGTGAAACATCGGGCGTCATGCTCCTGACCTTTGATGGGAAAAGCGCGGGCGCTTTGTCTGAATCGCTGGCAAAAGGGTCAAAAGAATACCTGGCCCTGGTGCACGGAAATTTTCCCGATAAGGAAATGGTTGTCGATTTGCCTTTGGGACGTGATCGTGAATCTGTTGTGAGCAAAAAACAAAAGGCTTGGGCGGGTGGAACGCAAAAGGCTTTGACACGATTCCGGAAAGTCCTTACAGCCCATGACATTTCCCTTGTTCGGTGCTTTCCCGAAACGGGGAGACTTCATCAAATACGCGCCCATCTGCTGGCTGCGGGTTATCCGATCGTCGGCGATAAACTTTACGGCCGGGACGAAACCGTTTTTCTCAGCTTTATCAGGCATGGGCTTACCCCCGAAATGGAAGAGCGCCTTGTGCTGCCGCGTTCAGCATTGCATGCTGCGAGGCTGGTCTTTTTGCACCCGCAGACCAAGAAAGAAATGGTTATCCGCGCACCGCTTCCTAAAATGTTTGCTGATTTTATCCTTACAAGAAGAGCCAAAGGCTGATTCAGGCTTGCGGCTGGAATCCGAATCCATAATCCACAACCGTTCCCGTCCTATTTCTTTATGTTCGGCATTGTGCCACAGCCGGCTGAGATTATTTTCTATTCAGAATATTTTATGCGTCAATTGGATCTGTAAGGGAGGCATCGTTGCATAAACGCTGCCTCCCTGATCTTCTCGAAAACCCAGCCAACTTTCCTAACGAATCTGAATGCTCATGTGCGGAAAGAAAAAGGTGAAGATCGGCACATGCGGTCGAACAACATGCACAAACGGTTCAGGCGGTCGCACAGGCGCCTGGCGTTCAATAACACGTTGTCGATAAAACACCCGATGGTCACGATAATCATGATGGTCGTATTGATATTGGGGATGCTCATACCTGTCACGATTTCCGTACCTGTTTCCGTTTGACCAGCCCGGATCAGCCAATGCAAAAGCGGCCAGTCCTGCAACCATCAGCACTGTAACAAATATCATCGTTAATTTTTTCATGTTTATATTCTCCTTTCATACGTGTCGCTGTTGATTGCATATAGCATATACCGTGCCAGACAAACGATGACGTTAAATGATGTTAATATTATTCGATTATTTAATAATGTTTGAATGAGACGCCTATAACCTGCCCAGCTTTTGCGGAGAATAATGGTACAAAAATATCCGTATTGAATATCCAACTGAATAAATAGTATCCACTTCCGATAAAGAGTAGGGTTAGATTTAACTATTTAACGGCAGGCCATCAGCCGATCACCAGCTATTCTCTGTTCCCAACAAGCGAGCGTAAAACGTCGGACACCGCGTCCTTGTGCTCTACCAAGATAACTTTAACGCCGACGCTACTACCGGTAATCAATTGTCCCAGTTTTTTGCTGTCAACGTCTAATTGGCAGCCCAGGATACGGAGATGATGTTCGATGAGGGCTTGCTCGATGTGACGATAGAGGCGCTCCGCACCGTCATTGGAAAACAAAAGCAGACGGGAAATCCGATTTTGTTGCTGCGATTTCGTCTTTTGCAGCAATTCATTAATGCCTTTTTTTTCAGCGGCAAGCTTGTTAAAGATATCGTCAAACCCCAAGCGGACGCGTCTTTGCAACTTAGCCTTCTTAATTGCTCCAGTAAGCGTTTCACTGATGTTCAGCACAGGCACTTTCATTTTGCCTTCCGGCCAAAGCCTGGTTTCCCGAATTGTCAGAGCTTCACGGATTTTTTCCGCACTGCCATCTGCCTCCAGCTGACGGGGAAAGTTTATATCGAATAGGTTCATAACATGTTCCTCTTTTTTTCACATATTCGCAAATCTGGCCGCCATTTCCTCCAACTCATCCCACCGGTCGTAGGCCGCCGTCAACTCCGTCTCCAAAACTGTGAGCTGATTGTTTACATCCAACACGCGGGCGGGATTGCTATTTTTATATAAATCCGGGGAATTCAATAATTTCATGAACTCCGCTTTTGCTTTTTCCATCTTCTCAATTCTTGGTGGCAACGCTTCGAGTTCCTGCGTTTCTTTGAAAGACAATTTTCTTTTTTCTCTGATTTGTTTTTCCTTTACTGCTTTTGCTTTTTTCGGCGCCGCCTTTGATGAATCTTCTATGACCGGGCGTTGTCTGAGCCAGTCATCATAACCGCCCACATATTCCTGCAGATGTCCTTCCCCTTCCAGCACAATCGTAGAGGTGACGACGTTGTTGAGAAACGTCCGGTCGTGGCTGACAAGCAAAATCGTTCCACCGTATTCCAGAAGACGATCTTCCAGAAGCTCCAGCGTTTCCGTGTCCAGGTCATTGGTTGGTTCATCGAGCACCAGAACATTGGACGGCATGCAAAAAAGTTTGGCCAAAAGCAATCGGTTCCGTTCGCCGCCGGAAAGAGAAGCGACCGGCGCAAGGATCTGTTCGGGCGGAAATAGAAAATCCTGCAGATAGCCAACGATGTGGCGGGGGGCGCCATTGATAAAAACGGTATCATTGCCGTTTGCAATGTTGTCTCTCAGGGATTTGCTCTCTTCAAACTGCGCACGCAGTTGATCGAAATAGGCAAGCTCAATCCCTGTGCCGAGTTTGATCTTTCCGCCTGATACGGGCAGATCTCCCAGTAAGACCTTGAGAAGAGTGGTCTTACCGGA
>JAKLES010000360.1 GCA_022711575.1 Deltaproteobacteria bacterium
ACAACTGGAATAATTGATGTCATCGTAGTAAGCGGGGAATGTCTATCTTTAGAATTCTAATCGCAGATCAGCCTGCGAAAGATACAAAAAGCCAGCTCAATGTCAGCTTGCCATTGCCTATTGGTGCAGGACGGCCAAAATCTGTCGTGCCGACTGATGTCGACGAATCGTCAATCCGGTAACATCTGGAGTCCTGCCTTGGCCAGTGGCGGAGCTGAAGATGCAGAAACAAAAAGGCCAGCACTTGATGGCTGGCCTTAAATAAATCTAACTCATTGTTTTTCTGGCGGAGAGGGTGGGATTCGAACCCACGGTACCTTGCAGTACGCCTGATTTCGAATCAGGTACATTCGACCACTCTGCCACCTCTCCGGAGCGGCCAAGATAATAGCACAAATCAGGAATGCGCTGTTTAAAAATCCTTCTGATCACCCTGTTTTCCTTGCTGTCCGCTTGCGGTGAGCAACTGCCACAGTTGCCGCACCGCGCCCTGCCCTTTCCGACACCGGCACAGCACGATTTGATCGTCCTTATCAGCAACGGCCCGCTAACTTACTACGCCGATGACAAGGGGGC
>JAKLES010000361.1 GCA_022711575.1 Deltaproteobacteria bacterium
GCGAGAAGCGGCGCATGACGGCAAACATCCGCAGGGAAAAGAGACTATACGTTTCGTAATCCGAAGGCAGAACAATCAGCCTCGGGCAGATTTTACGCGCCTCGTGCAGTGGAACGCCGCGCTTGATCCCGATGTTTTTGGCTGCGTAGCTGGCGCAGACGACAATGCCGCGCTCACCACCGGTGATGAGCGGCTTACCCCGAAGCCCGGGATGAATCGCTTCTTCACAGGATGTAAAAAAAGCGTCGCCGTCGATGTGAACAATCGCACGCGGCCAGGAGGAAAGACTGAAAATTTGTTGAGACATAAAACCTTTGAAGAATGTAAAGCACAAATTAGAAAACTTGAAAAAGCTTCAACTACCTATGGTCTTTGACAATATCAGTTTTAACTCGCAGATCACCGTCGGCTGAAAGCCATCTGGTGGATGCATTGGTTGGGCATTGTCGCTTGAGAAAAAATATATGAGTTGCTGTCACAACACTTCTGCTCGTTCAACCTCCCATAAGTTTTCGAAGTTCCGTTGCGTCAAAAACCAACCTGATAGATGAAATCTTTCCATCACGAACCGAAAAA
>JAKLES010000362.1 GCA_022711575.1 Deltaproteobacteria bacterium
GGTTGGAATTAACCAAATGCACCTCGTGGAGATAAAGAACTCCAATGGATGTCTTGTCGCTAGTACCGGAAAGGTATTTGGTGTGCGCGGAAAAGAAGTTCGTGGAAGTGTGACTGATAAAGGTTACGTTAGAGTTTACATTGGCGGAAAAGGTGTAAGGGTTCATCGTCTAGTTGCTGAAGCTTTTATTGAAAATCCGCAATGTCTTACTGAAGTAAATCACATTGATGGAAACAAGAAAAATAACAATGTTTCAAATTTGGAGTGGGTAACGCATAAGGCTAACATGCATCACGCCATAAATACCGGACTGAGCAAGTTGCCAGGAAAAGGCGATGATGGGCTAAGGGCAATATTGACAAATGACCAAGTGTCATTCATCAGAAAAAACGTCAAGAAACGCGACAAAGAATTTAGCTTGAGTGCGCTTGCAAGACGGTTTGGAGTGTCAGTTAGTTGCGTTCACCTTGTCGTTGAGGGACGAAATTGGAGACATTGTTAAATGGGACTGTTGCAGAACGGATACCGGCATAACCTGACAGGTAGAATCGTCGGCTCGACGAATATTGACGG
>JAKLES010000363.1 GCA_022711575.1 Deltaproteobacteria bacterium
TCACCACTGCGCAAAACAAGAGAAGGTGATGTTTTCCATGGTTTGATCAATTCAAGGCTTCCACTATTAATTTCTAATTGATCAAATGGAACCATACTAAATGTCGAAGTTTGCTCTCTTGTCCACGTGACGAAGAGCCCTATTGCCACACAGGCAAAGGCGAAACTTACAATAAGTCTAAATTTCATGAGATTAGCCACTTTGTATTTCAACGCAAAATGGGCCACGTTGCTAAAGCAACGCTCGCGCTAAAGTGGCCGGGATCCAATTACGGTTAAGCGTCATTTCCGTTTTACCCCCTTTTTCCTGGTCGACCGCAACAAGGCATAAGATAAGTGGCACACCTTGTGACACACATGCTCTGTGAATACGTGAAGTCTGCCAGAGTTTTCTTCGCGATGCTTGAGGTGCCATCGGGCGCCCACCGATGTGCTAAATTCCTCAGTCACACCGATATGACAAAAAATCACCATGACAGAACAAGCAACCGGGAATTCTTCTGACAAAGCGGCTCGCGCGGCGGCGGCACTCAAGGGGCCGCGTGCGAGGCGCATCGGCAAGTGGTTGGCCGG
>JAKLES010000364.1 GCA_022711575.1 Deltaproteobacteria bacterium
GTCAGCCTATGCCGACCTGATCAACCAGTATGCGGAGCAGGTGATCAAATGGCAGAAACTGGCGGAGTCCCATCAGGCCATTACGAACCAGACAGCCAAGCAAAACATAAAGATCAAATACATCAAGAGTAAATGCGCTCTGGAGGGGGAAGATGCGAAGATCGTTAACGGTGTTGTTGACTACTTTAATACTGGCAAGCTGCGCGAGTAACATCCCGACGGTCGTTCCATCGGTGGAGAAATACTGCCCGAGGCCGGTTCGACCCGTGATCGCTCAGAAAGACATCTGGACTATGCAGGAATTATTACAGTTAAACCTGACGGTGATCGATTATACACTGAAACTTGAAGCATCACTTGAATGTTGGGAGAGCAAACCAGCGAAAAATAAGTGAAAGTTTTGTCGCGAATATGGTATTAAAAACCTCAGGCAAGGGATAGACATTTACTACATGCAGGGATAGGAGCAATCCGAAAAGTGGCCCCCTTACCACCTGCCCTGCATCAACCTAAGGGGACTGGACTCTGTTAAGGGGGAGAGACATCATGGGACAAAATGCAGTGTTTA
>JAKLES010000365.1 GCA_022711575.1 Deltaproteobacteria bacterium
GTGGACGAAACAACGGTCAATGTAAACGAGATCCGCCGGCCCTTGGTTTCCATCGTCTTAAATCTGATGTTGCCAGCATAACGATGGTCGGAATTGACAGCAACCAGCGCCGCCTGTAAGTCTTCCTGTGTGCAATTTTTCGCGATCATAATGCTTTCCCCTTATCTAATTAAGTTATGATTTAGCAATGGTTTACAATATCGCTTGTAATCTGCTCAATGGTCAGAGCATAAGCCAGCAAATCATCCAGCACCAGCCCCTCGCGTTCCAGCCGGCGGACCCTGTTGATCGCGCGTTTAGTGGCGTTGAACTTGCCGCAAATCGGCCATAGTCCAGAATCATCCTGGGCCAGAAACAACCTGTTGACATCGCGCCGGTCCCGTGACATTGCCGCTATTTCCTCACCTGTTAAGTATTCCATTATTTTACTCCCTTCTTGCCGTCCAGTTTTAACAACATGGTTTTCAGTTCATCGTATTCAGCTTGATATTTATCGACCATTTCTTTAGATACATAATTCCCGCCGGGAGTAAGTCGGCAATTTTCACGATCCCAGCGCCTTAA
>JAKLES010000366.1 GCA_022711575.1 Deltaproteobacteria bacterium
TCACGATTTCCACCAAGACTCCACTGATACTGCTGCTGACGCTGTACACACTGACGACCGAAATTACTTGATGGGCATTATTGTCGGTATCTTCCATAATATAAGTCCCGCCCACTTTCGGCGTAAACGAAGGAATGGCCGACTGATTGGTGTAACAAAAATACAAACGGATTGTTTTGCTCCCCACGCCATAGGTCGTATAGAGCCGGTAATTACTGTTTGCTCCTTTTTGTTTGTCGCGATACAACACCTCCAGCAAATCCGTCCGCGCATCGCCAGTATTGGCCGGAAACAAAAAGACGTTCACGCCGGTTTCAGCAGGAGGAGAAGCAATATACACACGTCCTGAAAAAAACGTGTCGGTATCGGCGCTACGCACTGCGCCATAGATCAGCCGCAACTCGGTATAGCCCGTAACATGATCTCCGCTGCTAATGTCCGGGAAAACGTTGTTATCGACGTTATCCAGCACGACATTGTTGGTGGCAAAGCCGCCGCCGTCCGGTAAATCTGTCATGCGTTCCGACTTGAGAAACTTAATATCGCTGGCGAGAATAGTCATT
>JAKLES010000367.1 GCA_022711575.1 Deltaproteobacteria bacterium
ACAAGAAGGGTCACTCGACCGCCGTCGGCGACGAAGGCGGCTTCGCGCCGAACCTCGGCAGCCATGCCGAAGCGCTGCAGATCATCATGCAGGCGATTGAGGTTGCCGGCTACGTGCCGGGCAAGGACGTGCTGCTGGCACTGGACTGCGCTGCTTCCGAGTTCTACAAGGACGGCAAGTACCACCTGTCCGGCGAAGGTCTGCAACTGACTTCGGCCCAGTTCACTGACTACCTGGCCAATCTGGCCGACCAGTTCCCGATTGTCTCGATCGAGGACGGCATGTCCGAAGCCGACTGGGATGGCTGGAAGCTGCTGACCGACCGCTTGGGCAAATCGGTGCAGATCGTTGGCGACGACATCTTCGTGACCAACACCCGCATCTTCAAGGAAGGCATCAAGAAGGGCATCGGTAACTCGATCCTAATCAAGATCAACCAGATCGGCACCTTGTCCGAGACTTTCGCCGCCGTTGAAATGGCCAAGCGCGCCGGTTACACCGCCGTGATCTCGCATCGTTCCGGCGAAACCGAAGACAGCACCATCGCCGACA
>JAKLES010000368.1 GCA_022711575.1 Deltaproteobacteria bacterium
CCTTTGAATCCAAGAAGCGGTCCAAGCGTCGTATCTGTGTAAATGTCTTTGAGGATCTGAAGCAGGATGTTTTTATGCGCTGGTGTATTTATTTTCATGTTGATGGTCATAACAGGTCATCTCTTGTCTTTTTGACTGTTGTTAAAAAATTCCCGAACCTTTCCGGTCATCCGTTTATTTTCATACAAGGGCAATATTTTGAAAATCTCTTCCCAGTTAAGCGGCGCGACATTATCAAAATGATAATCCATGTTGAGATAAAGCGTATCTAAAAATGCTCTTTCCGGTGTGGCGCAAGCCAAGCCGTCTTTGTTTACAACCCCGGCTGCATCGGTAAGAACCGCGTTCTTTATTTTTCTGTATTGATAAACCTGACCATCAACGGAGATTTCACGCGACAGGTAGGACGCGACAAAAATTCTTTCGTAATACTGAAAGACGATGCCCGAACGCCCCAGAATGGTTTCAAAGCTTACGTATGCAGGGGTGTAGATTCTGCAAGCCAATTCCATTTTATCGTAGTTTGCATCCTTGGCATAAATGCCGCGCCG
>JAKLES010000369.1 GCA_022711575.1 Deltaproteobacteria bacterium
GTCGTATCTCCTTGGTATCGCTTGTTTTTCGTGCAGCCAGTAAAGTATCTCCAACGCTGACCAGCCAGATATGTACTCCATCAGGCCGACCGTGATTGCAAATCCGTCCTCTCGATGCTCAAGTCGGGATCCGGTCTTGTTGTAGGGCCCGTCGGCTGTGTCCAGTTCGCACAGACCCACGTCGAGAATGTTGGTTATTTTCCAGCCGTTGAACATTTTTCTAACTCAAGGAGAGCGATTCTTTCGAGAACGTATATCGGCTTCACTTCACACCCTTAATATGCCCTTTTTTCGTGTCAGTGGTACGTTTGGTCGCCTTTTTCTCTTTAGTTGCTTTCTTGGCCTCTAGGGGCTTAGTAAAGTCCAGTTTTTTGGATTCTGGACGGTCTTTAAAAGGTCGATAATCAAACATCGGACAATTCTTAATGCAACAATCAGCCCGACCGTCAATAAAATATCCCATGCAGTCATAACATTTCGCCTGCATTGCCTCTTTGCGGGTTAATTTCCCCCCGTCAAGGTGCTTGAGTAGATTAGCCTTAC
>JAKLES010000037.1 GCA_022711575.1 Deltaproteobacteria bacterium
ATATTCGCCGGTTGGGTGAACCGCGATTATTCTGGGGCATCACCGGCGGCTGCATGGATTCGATGGTGGCCAATTACACGGCGACCAGAAAAAAGAGGCGAGACGATGACCTGACGCCCGGCGGCAAAAATAACCGTCGTCCCGACCGCGCTTGCGTCGTCTATGCCAATCTCATCCGGCAGTATTTTAAAAACACAAAACCGCTTGTTTTGGGCGGTGTTGAGGCAAGCCTCCGTCGCATCGCTCATTACGACTACTGGTCGGATTCAATCCGCCGCTCGATTCTATTTGACGCGCGCGCCGATATTCTGGCTTACGGCATGGCGGAACGGGCCATTGTAGAAATTGCAAATCGTCTGGCGTCAGGAGACGATCTGAAGAACATTCGGGGCGCCTGCACCATTGAAAGCGAGTCGCCGTCGGGCTACCTGGAACTGCCTTCATACGAAAAGGTCGCCGCCGGTAAAAAAGCATTTACGGACATGTTTAAAATTTTCTGTTCCAACAATGATCCGGTCACAGCATCCGGCCTTTATCAGAAACACGGCAACCGCTATCTCATTCATCATCCCCCTGCCGCGCATCTGTCGATTGCAGAGCTCGACGCGATTTACGCGCTGGATTTTTCACGTCGTGCGCACCCTTTTTATAAAAAACAGGGTAAGATCCGCGCCATGGACACCATTTCTTTCTCGCTGACCACGCACCGCGGCTGTTTCGGAGAATGCCTTTTCTGTTCCATTGCTTTACATGAGGGCCGCGCCATTCTCAGTCGCAGCGAAGCCTCCATCCTGGCCGAAGCCCGAAAGATAGCGGCGCTTACCGATTTTAAAGGCTATCTTGTGGACATCGGCGGCGCGACGGCGAATATGTACGGCATCGACTGCTCGCGGAAACAAAGTCGAGGCGCCTGCCCGGGCAAAGGATGTCTGTATCCACAGGTCTGTTCTTCTCTTAAAGCTGATCACGCAAGGCAAATTCGCCTGCTTAAGAATCTTCGCCAAATACCGGGCATTAAAAAAGTATTTGTCGCCTCCGGCATCCGCCATGACTTGCTCCTGGCAGATAAAAAGCACGGCACGTCCTATATGCGCGAGTTAGTCAAGCACCATATCTCCGGCCAATTGAAGATCGCGCCGGAGCATACCACACCCTCCGTCCTTGCACTCATGGGCAAACCGCAGTCGCAGGCGCTGGTTCAGTTTAAAAACCTTTTTGAAAAAATGAATGCCGAAACCGGGCAGAAACAATTTCTGACCTACTATTTTATCGCCGCTCATCCGGGCTGCACCGAAGAAGACATGCGGGACTTGAAATCCTTTGCCTCGAGCGAATTGCACACAACGCCGCAACAGGTGCAGATTTTCACGCCGCTTCCCTCCACCACCTCGGCGCTTATGTATTGGACGGGAGTCGATCCGGCAACCGGCAGAACAATTTATGTGGAAAAAGAGGCCGGGAAAAAACAGAGGCAGAAAGATATTGTCACCTCCGACCGTCAACGGCCGGGTAAAAGGCGTTAGGTGGCCTCAAGATAAAGTTTTCGGGGTATGAGATAAAAAGATCGACTTGCACATAGCTTTTCTTTCTTTAATCTTTAGGAGCAATATTGAAAAAAATGTTGTATATTCCTTTAACTGCTAATTGATGCGGAAGAGACAGGATTTTTTCTGAATCATGAGATCAGGAACCGTTCAAACTGAGTAACCGAAGGACCATTTACCATGACCCAAAAACCTAGCTACGAAGCACTGGAACAACGAATCAAAGTTCTCGAAGCAGCGTCTCTCAAGGGCAAGCGGACCGAGGAAGCACTGCGTGCAGCCGAGGACAAATATCGCATCCTGGTGGAAAACGCTAACGACATTATCTATCGGACGGACGCCCTGGGACGCATCACCTTCTATAATCCTGTCGCAGTGAAATACTTCGGCTATCCGGAAGCCGATCTTATCGGCAAGCATTACACCGAATTCGTTCATCCCGGCCGCCGCATCGAGTTGGAACGGTTTTACGGTCGGCAGTTTGTCAAGAAAATTCCCATAACCTACTACGAATTCCCCTTGCTCCTTCGTGATAAAAGAGTTGTCTGGTTGGGACAGAATGTACAGCTCATCATCGACAACGGTCAGGTCACCGGCTTTCATGCCATCGCCCGCGACATAACCGAGCGCAAACAGGCGGCGGAGGCCCTGCGGGACAGCGAGAAACGCTATCGTCTTCTGGTTGAGAATGCCCATGAAGCCATCATAGTGATCCAGGATGGAGCGATCAAATTTTTGAACAGCAAGACCATTGCATCGTTTGGTTATTCTGAAGCGGAGTTACTTTCAATTCCCGTGCTTGAACTGATCCACCCGGAAGATCGGGACGAGGTAATCCAACGATATCTTCAAAAGATCAATGGCGATGCGACGCCTTCCCTACATTCCTATAGACTCCTGCTCAGAGGTGGCCGGATCCAATGGATTGAGGTCAGTTCCATTCTTATTTCATGGGAAGACAGGCCGGCAACACTGAATCTCATTATGGACATCACCGACCGTAAAAAAACGGAGGAGGCCCTGCGGAAAAGCGAAGAAAAATATCGCCTGATTTTCGAGCACTCACCCCTGGGCCATTTTTACTTTGATGAAAAAGGTGTCATTGTTGCGTGCAATGATAATTTCGTCAAGCTTATCGGATCTACAAAAGACGCGATTGTCGGCATCAATATGCTTCGATTACCTGATAAAAAACTTGCTGCATCTATTCAGAAAGCACTGAACGGGGATACCGCCTTTTATGAAGACGTTTATCATTCCACAACTGCGGGAAAAGCGACACCGGTCAGAGCTTTTTTTGAACCGATCAAAGTTGGCGATCAAGGCATTCTTGGGGGTGTAGCAATTGTCGAAGACGTCACTAACCACAAGCGTGCCGAAGAAAACCTCCAGAAATCGCTTGAGCAATTGCGACGGGCCTTGCAGGCGACGATCCAGGCGCTATCGCAGATCATGGAAACGAAAGACCCTTACACCTCCGAGCACCAGAAACGGACCACCAATCTCGCCCGGGCCATCGCCACGGAGATGCATCTCACTTCGGATCAGATCGAGGGCATCCGGGTGGCCGGGGCGATCCATGATATTGGAAAGCTTTCCGTTCCAGCAGAAATCCTCAGCAAACCATCGAAACTTGCCGCAGCCGAGTATTCGCTGATCAAGGAGCACGCCCGTCAGGGCTATGAAATCCTGAAGGACGTGGAATCCCCCTGGCCGCTGGCGGAAATCGTCCATCAGCACCACGAGAGAATGAATGGATCTGGTTATCCCCGGGGGCTGCAGGGCGAGAAGATTCTAATCGAGGCACGCATCCTGGCTGTGGCGGACGTTGTGGAAGCCATGGCGTCATACCGCCCGTATCGTCCTGCACTGGGGATTGACAAAGCCTTGGAGGAGATTGAAAATAACAAAGGCGTTCTCTATGATACTCTGGCAACGGATGCCTGTCTGCGCCTTTTCAAGGAGAAGGGTTTTAAAATCGATGGGTAAAAAATCTTTACAAGATTAACCTTTTATCAGGATATCAGAACTGTAAGGGGAAAATTCCACAAGCGTATTTGACATTCGTCGGGAAAACCAAAAATCCTTATGCCATTGCCGTAGAAAAGCGTCTTGATCAAATCCGTCCGTACTTATCTTCCAGTCTTTCAATATCATCTTCACCAAAGTAAGTGCCTGTCTGGACTTCGATGATGATCAGATTTGCAGTAGAAATATTTTCAAGACGGTGGGCCGCGCCCTGAGGAATGTCAACCGCAATACCCTGTCGCAGGGCAATGACTGTTCCATCGATGGTTGCGTGCCCTTCACCTGCAACGGCATACCAGTGTTCTGAACGCTTTTTATGACGCTGCAGGCTCAAACATCCGCCCTTCTCAACGACAATTCTTTTAACCTTATGATCAGGAGCATCAGACAAAACCTGATAGTAACCCCAGGGACGTTTGTTTCTTGTTTCCATAAAACTCCGCTCACAAATTTGTGTATTTACCTATCATATTATCAAGTAATTGAAAAGCTATGCTTCATCGTTTAGCCTCACAACTTGAACCTTACACCTTGGTCCTTGCACCTTTCACCTTTTTCCCATCTCGCATTCAGGACTGCGATGTGATAAATTATAGGCGGAAATGAACTATGACGATACAATATTCACTCAAACGCAGCAGAAAAAGGAAGAAAACTATTTCACTGCAAATAGGCAATAACTCGGCAATCACAATTTACGCGCCCTACTTTACCCCGGTCAAAGAAATCAATCGCTTTGTAGAAGAAAAACAAAAGTGGATTGACAGGGCCATACGCAAACAGGCCCTACTGCCGGTTCATCCCCCCAAAAAAACATACGTCACGGGTGAAATATTTTATTATCTGGGCCAAAGCTATCCTCTGGACGCCTATTTTGACCCGCTGGAGAACTTGGGTGTTATCTTCCGGAATAACCACTTTTTTCTGAACTGCCCCGTAAACATGGCAATGAGGAAATACTACTTTGTTTCCTGGTATAAGAAAAAAGCACGGCAATATTTAAGTGAGCGGGTTGATTTCTACGAGAACATGCTTAAGTTTTCATCAGGCGGCATTCGGATAACATCCGCCGAGAGGCGGTGGGGATCCTGCTCGGAAGATAATCATTTATCCTTCAGCTTCCGCCTGATCATGGCGCCGCCGCAGGTAGTGGATTATGTGGTGGTGCATGAGATGATGCATATCCGGGAAAAAAATCATTCTTCAAAATTCTGGGACTTAGTGATAGAAGTGATCCCGGGTTGTAAAGAGCACCGGCGCTGGCTTCGCGAACATGAGCACCATTTTATTCTTTGAGCGCAGAGTTCGAAAGGACTGAAGACCTATTATTGTATGGACATTATCGAAACGATTGACCTAAAACACCGGCCATTTCTTGTTGAACGCTTCAGGCAGATGCATTTAAATATATCCGATTACACCTTTGCCAATATCTACCTGTTCCGCAATGTGAGCCGTTACAAAATACTGACGAAAGATTGCGGCACGTTCATTTCTGCCTACAACCGCCAGGATCAGAATTACATCATGCCCTTGGATAACCCGCAGGCCTGTTCTCCGGATACACTCAGGCACTTGTTGAATGAGTGCAACTTTTTCTTTCCGATTCCTGAAGAATGGATGCCCTTTTTCCCCGAAAATGAATTCTGCATATCGTTCTGCGACAGCGAATCGGATTATATTTACCTGACTGAGAACATGGCGTCATTCGCCGGGAAACAATATACGCGCCACCGCAATCATCTCAATCAGTTTTTCGGCGCATACCGTCCATCCACTCAACGTCTTGACGTGACTAATTCCCGGGATGCCATGACCATCCTGCAACACTGGCAGGAAGAATCCGTAGTGAGCGCAAGCAAAACTGATTTTGCGGTATGCGCGGAGGCTTTGCAAAACTTCTCAGAGCTTGCGCTATGGGGCATAATATATTACATTGAAAACAAGCCGGCTGGTTTCATTGTCGGTGAGGCGCTGAACAGCGAAATGTTCTGTCTGCATTTTGCCAAGGCCTCCAAGAACTATCACGGCATTTATGAGTTTATGTTCAATGATGCGGCTATAAAATTGCAGTCGCAATATAAATATGTGAATCTGGAAGAAGATATGGGCAATAAAAATTTACGGCGAACGAAAAGTTCCTACGGCCCGGATCGGATTCTTAAAAAATATCGTGTCAGTCTCAGGGTTGGCGTTCAATGAGTAACCTGGTGGTCATCACAGATTTACAGGAAGGAGATCAAGGCGTCATTCATTCCATTGAAGGCGGTTCGGTTCTGACCAGCCGCCTGGCCGGCATGGGTATTGTAACCGGCGCAAGATTTCGCATTGCGCAGGTCAGCGGCGGGATGGTCATTGTTTTAGTGTCGGCAACCCGTATTGCTTTAGGAAGAGGCGAAGCCTCGAAAATAATGGTTTACAAAATCGATCCTGCCGATGAGACCTGCCTTCCCCCCATTGAAAAGGAAATATGTGTCGCCCTCGTCGGCCAACCCAATGTCGGCAAATCCACGGTCTTTAATATTCTGACGGGACTTTCCCAGCATGTCGGCAACTGGCCCGGAAAAACCGTCGAAAAAAAAGAAGGGGTGCACCGCGCCAATGATATTTTGATCCGGATTGTCGATCTGCCCGGCACTTACAGTCTCACATCTTTTTCCGAGGAAGAAAGAGTCACCCGCGATTTCATCATTCAAGAAAAGCCGGATCTTGTCGTGCTGGTTATGAACGCCGCCGCACTGGAGCGAAGCCTTTATCTTTTATCCGAAGTTCTGCTGCTGAATCGACCGGTCATTGTGGCCATTAACATGTTGGATGTTGCCTCGGACCAGGGCATGCAGATCGACACAAAAGCCTTGCAGGATTCTCTGGGCCTGCCGGTCATTCCCATGGTCGCCAAGCGCAACAGCGGCATTAAAGAACTGGTGGATCAAATCATCGATCTGGCCTCCTGTAATAAAAATTTTCAACACGTATTGCCTGAAGTGTCCGTTGACCATCTGGAAATTTATCAAAAAATCCTGGAAACCATCCGACCCTATATACAGGCGCCTTACACTCCCGAATGGGTGGCTGTTAAACTCATGGAAGGCGACCCGGAAGTTTCCGCCATGGTTGAAAAGCAAGTGCAACCATCCGGTTGGAATACGATTCAGACTCTGCTCAGCAAACACGAAGACGCCTTGCATGCCGTGGTCAATGGCCGCTATGATTGGATTGAAAAAATGACCCGGGCAGCCGTCTCCCACTTCAAAATGGGGCAGGTCGTGCTGACCGACCGGATCGATCACGTTCTGACGCGTCCGATATTCGGCATTCCGATTTTACTGGCCATCATGGCTTTGGTCTTTTTTCTGACCTATTCTATCGGCGTGCCGTTACAAACCTGGCTGGCCGATTTAATTCAGCAATTTATAGCGTTTTGTGAACCGGCCGCAGGCGACTGGCCTGTCTGGCTCCAGGGGCTGCTGCTCAACGGCATTATCGGCGGCGCCGGCTCCGTGCTCACATTCCTGCCTGTCCTGCTGATCTTTTTTGCCATCATGGCCCTGCTGGAAGATGTCGGCTATATGGCCCGGGCCGCCTTTGTGATGGATAGAATCATGCATCTGGTCGGCCTGCACGGCAAAAGTTTCATCCCGATGTGCCTGGGTTTCGGTTGCAACGTTCCCGCTGTCCTCGGCGCCCGTATCATCGAAACGCGCAAGGCCCGGATGATTACGCTGCTTCTGATTCCATTCGTTCCCTGCACTGCCAGACTCGCCGTCCTGACGCTGGTCTCCGCCGCCATTTTCAGAGAAAACGCCGTTTACGTCTCCTGGAGTATACTGGCCTTGAACATTGTTGTGCTGGGCATTGCCGGCGTATTTGTCAATAAGACCCTCTGGAAACAGGATGCGCCGTTCATCATGGAACTGCCGATTTATCACCGCCCCGATTTAAAAACGATTTTGATGGTCATTAGGTCACGTATCGTTTCCTTTATCCGCAAAGCGGGTACTGTTATCCTGGGTGTTTCGCTTTTGATCTGGCTTTTATCTTATTTTCCAACAGGGAATGTGGAAGAAAGCTTGCTGGCTTCAGCGGGCAAATTACTTCAACCGCTGGGCGTGCCGCTGGGACTGGATTGGAAAATGATCACCGCATTGCTCACAGGACTTGTTGCTAAAGAAAATGTAGTGGCAACCCTGGGCGTCCTTTATTCAGTCGGCAGAGATGGGCTTTCTCAAACCTTGCCCACCATCATGAGCCCGGAATCGGCCGCCGCGTTTCTGGTGGTGATGATGCTCTTTATTCCCTGCGCCGCAACCATTGCGGTACTGCGCAAAGAAATGAACAGCAATAAGTGGTTTTACGCCACACTGGTGATGACGCTGATCGTTTCCTACCTGGGTGGGATGGCGGCGTATAACTTTATCAGGTGGTGGGGGATTTAGAGAAAGAAACGATTATCACAAGTTTGTTATTCCCCTAAGCCGTGTCCTTCGCTCCCCTGCGCCCGCGCTTTTCCGCCCATTCGAAATACGTCTCAATGGCGTAGAGGGCTTCCTGTATTTTGGAATAAACGGGGAATCCTGCCTTGCGCAGCGCATTAAAGGTTGAAATTCTGATGCGCTCTGCTTCGAGATCATTTTCCAAAAAGCAGGACAAGACGGGGATCACCGGTTTGTCGATTTGTTCAGCCATTTGCAGGATAGTGTCGGCGCTGTTTTTGACATTAAGAAATATCTCCGCATGCATAATGTACTCAACGGAAAAATAGGGAACGATCACATCAATGCCTTCGTCTTCGTTGAGGGCTTTCATGGTGTGCAGCATAACGTTGAGGTCGAAACCGAAGGCCCCGAGGTCAACCGGGTTTGTCGTCGAGGTGTTGACTCCCATAATCTTTTCACCGATCATTTGCTGCGTGCGCGCACTCAATTCGGGAAGTTCAACCCCCGAGGTAACAGCCAGGTCGCTGAACAGAACTGAAACACCGCCTCCGGCGCCAAGAAAACCTACGCGCCTCCCCCGAGGGAACTTTTTAGCCGTGCCCAGCATCGCCAGATTCATCAGCTCTTCAAAATCATCTACCAGAAGGCCCCCATGTTGCAGCACAGCCGCGGACCAGATCGTATAATTGCTTGCCATGGCGCCCGTATGGCTTGCCGCCGCCTTTGATCCCAGTTCCGTCTTGCCGCCTTTAAGAATAATCACGGGCTTTTTGGACG
>JAKLES010000370.1 GCA_022711575.1 Deltaproteobacteria bacterium
AATTTGTCCCGGTATTGGCGGGACTTGTCGGATAGGCGGATGTTCAAGGCACGCCGATCTTCCTTTACGTTCTTGATAATCCAACCGCTTTCCGCCATACGGTCCAAAACACCGGATAAGGTCGCACTGTCCAGCGCCAGACGCTTTCCCAGTTCCCCTGCTGAAAGGCCTTCTTCTTCGTACAGGGCATGCAGGACCAGAGCCTGCATGGGTGTGAGGCCATAAGACTGGAGGCGTCCTTTAAAAATTCCGTAAACTTTCTGGTAGGCTTTGCCGAGGGTAAACAAAATAACGTCTTGAAAACTGACCACGAAAACTCCGTCCAAATTATTTAGTATGCAAGATAAATGATTGCGAAGTTGAAGTCAAGAATATTCGAGGCACTAACTATAAGTTGATTGACAATCTTTAAAAAATGATTAATCTATCGCGCAACATATGCCTAATCCTGATTTTCAGGAGCGGAGGAACCAATATTTTGGGGCGCATCGCTACGGCGTAGGGTAACCTCTTCGACCCGAGCCCTTCAGCTAACTT
>JAKLES010000371.1 GCA_022711575.1 Deltaproteobacteria bacterium
GACGGGAAAGTTTTCGTAGTGATCGACGGACATTGGCCGCGGAGTATAGGGTTAAGCAAGTCGCAGTGGTAGAATCCGGCCGCCTGCCCAGGTGGCGAAATTGGTAGACGCACCAGATTTAGGTTCTAATAAATCTTGCGCGTTCGCGGATTCTATCTTCACTGGCACCAATGCGTTTTTAAGTTATTGATTTTAAAATGTATTGTATTGGTCTGGCAAGCCTTTGATTTTCGGGCTGACTCTTCCATAGTATCGTCGGACTGTAATCATCGGAAATAGATGGGAATAGGTGGAAATAGATGGGAATGTGCCAGGTTGGTGCAATCCTCATCAAAATGATGTGTGTCGTGAATTCGATTTCTTTCTGAAGTACGATTTCATGCATGCCCAGGTGGCGAAATTGGTAGACGCAGCAGGTTTAGGTCCTGCCGCCGCAAGGTGTGGGGGTTCGAGTCCCTTCCTGGGCACCACGGAATATCTGTCTGGAATGTCTTTTTTGGTGGTAACTTGTGCCGGTCTTCTCTCTGAGA
>JAKLES010000038.1 GCA_022711575.1 Deltaproteobacteria bacterium
CCGGCATTGACTATCAGGTTCACGATGGCTTTTTTGGCATAAGAGACGACATTGATTTCCGCCTCGTAAGAAACGATGGCCGCTTTGCGGACGATATCACCGGGAATTCCTAATTTTTTCAGAATGGACTTAATGTTGGTTGATACAATACCGGCGGAATTAAAATTTCCGCCCTCGATATTAAAACTGCCCGAATACAGGTTTTGATTAGTTTCGCCCACTGGTATTTTCAACTTTTGGCAGGCAACCGACAATGCCTTTCATATAAAGGCGGCCCGCTGTTTCGAATAGAATGTATTTTGTGGCTAAGATGGGGATTTTAAGTTCTCTGGCTAATGCGATTGTTTCGGATGAAGGTTTTTTACCTCGCACGAGAATAATAGCGGCTATGTCCAGCACGTTGGCGGTTCGAATCACTTGAGTGTTTGTCAATCCGGTGAGTAGAAGGCTGCCGGCTTTAGCAAAGGCCAGCACATCGCTCATCAGATCTGCACCGAAGGCTGTTTTTACTTCGAGATCAAGAATATCGTCACCTACAATGACTTCCGCATCCAGAATATCTTTTACTTCACTCAGTTTCAAAGGCTACTCCTCATCAATCAGCAAAATAGTTAGACTGCAGTTGTTGAACGATCTCTGTTGTTCATATCTTTCTGAATCTTAAAGTGTTTCCTATCATGGCTGATGATTTGATGTCAATAAGATTAAATTGTTTTACGCTTTTTATTTAGAAAAAAAAATGTTATTCACAAACACAGAATAATGAACAGGTCGGAGGGGGGCTATAATTTTTTGCGCGGTTTGAAGCTCAAAGAAAACAATATTTTAAAAATAGTCGAAGACAGTCTGGCGAAACTGTCCCCGCGTGATAATGTTGAAGTCATCCTGAGATCATCCCTTGAAGATGAAACGGTATGGATTGACCATGAACAAATGGTCAGCGCTTTGCTTGATTTGGAACAAAACGCTATGGAGGCTATGTCGGCTGATGGTTTGTTGACGATCATACTAGCAGGAGACGAACGTCAAGTGATCATCGAACTGACCGATACGGGCAAAGGGATTGCCGAAGAAAACATGCCGCTTCTTTTCACGCCGTTTTTTACCACCAAGCCGGCTGGCGATGGAACCGGCCTGGGACTGGCGTCGGCTTATGCCGTCGTTAAAGCCCATCGCGGGAATATTTCCATTACATCCAACACCGATCCGAAAAAAGGGCCGACCGGCACCACGGTCAGGATAACAATTCCTCGGCGGCAGGTGTTGCAGGATAAACAAGCCAGACTGATCGTTCATGAAGAAGAGTAGGTTGAAAGTAGAAAGTAAAATGAATTTTTTGACCTTGAACCTTCGCTTATACTCTTTCCACCTTCACAATCTTGTTTCGGGCGTTGAGGTCGGCCACCAATTCCCGGATATAGACCATCCGCATCGGTTCACCCCTAATCAGATCGGCGACCTGATTAGGGTTAATGGCCGTTCCCACGATAAGTTGAATATCATCCGCAGCCAGAAAATAGCGGGCCAGACGAGTGGCGGCGTCGTTGTCCTTGGGCAGATCATGAATCGTTTTTGCGCCGCGCATAATCTCCAGGGTCTGGCCGATGGTTAAGATGCCTTCTGTGACCAAGTCAATGCCTTGGAGTGAGGCAGTGGGCGGTGATCCTTTTTTTTTGGGTTCTTCGCTGGTGCGCTTCCAGGGGGGAACCCATTCGACTTCCAGTTTTTCGTTCAGAATACGAGCCGCCATCTGAGCCGTGCTGCCGCCACAGATTATTTTAGCCCCTTCAGCGGTCATGAGTCGCGAGATCGCGAATGCATCCATGTCTTTGTTGGTAGGTGGTCCGGTCAGCACGCAAATGGAAAGCGCGGGGCGAACTTTCATGGAAATGACTGTGGCGTCGTCTCCCGGTTTGTCACCATAAAGTTTCATGCAGGTTTTGGACAGCGCTTCGGTCAATTTCACGGTATCCACACCGGTCTGCACAAAACGCTTTACGGCCGTGGCCACGTTGTTCCATCCCCAGCCCAGGCGGTAAATACCGCCCAATCCGGCGTGCGTGTAACCGTCGCTGATTAAAACCATGTAATCGTTTTCCATTAATTCGAAATGCGCTTCTGTGATGATTCTGCCTTTGACCTGACGTTCTTCAGTGGGAAGGGTGACGAGCGCGTTATCGCGAACGAGAATCAATGGCGGAGAATCAAACAGGACAAGATGGGCGTCGTGTCCATTATACACGATCAAAACAGCAAAAGTAGCATAGGCCAGTTTGCGGACGGAGCATTCCGGAAGTGTTTCCACCAGAGTCTGCATGACGTCTTCCACGGTTCCATCCGCTTCAAACATCCGCGCGGCTATTTCTGCCGTGAGTGATGATAGAATGCTCGCTTTAACGCCGCTGCCCAGACCATCGGACAATACAGCCACAAACGAATCCGATTTCGTACGGATCATGACCGCGTCGCCACAGAGTTCCTCGCCGGCTTTATTCAGACTGCTCCAGTTGCACTCGACGAGCTGTCTCACTTCGATTCTTCCTCTTCCAGGATTTTCGCCAGATGCGTAACGATCATTTTACTTTCCGCTGTTGTTTCGCCTAACAGGTGAGCGATCTCATGAGCCACACGCATTTGTTTCTGCACCACTTCCCGGGTCTGTTCCAGTGTTTGTGCCCGAAGTTGATGGAATTTCTGTTTTTCTGTTTCATGTTCGGTAATGTCGTGCATAATGGCGACCAGAAGGGATTGTCCTTCCACCCGCACGATGTTTTGCTCTGCAACAAGATGATCATTGAGACGCCGGATTTTCGCGATCACAGGCTTTCCCGTATCCCGTACGGCGATAAAGTCGTCATAAAGCGGTATCAATCGCGAGAGATGTTTACCCTTAACGTCCGCCAGTAAACAGCCAAACAGGTGTTCAGCCGAAGGAGACATGTCTTGAATGCATAAATGATCATCCACAATGATGATGGAGTTCGGAGATACATCCATGACAACCTGACGCAAGGATTCGGAACGGCTGCGCATGTAAGGAATGCACATGGTGACTTCGGCCATGCCCCTGAGCGTGGCGATTGCTTTTTCACGACAGCTGGAATACCCGCAGGCGCCGCAGTTGAGCTCGTCTTCCGGCGTGTATTTGTTGACGCGGTGAAGGACTTCTTTGATTTGCTCCTCGCTGAATTCAGGAACTGGCTGCTTTTTATCGGTGTAGGTGCGAGACAAATCAGGCCAGTTTTCACGCGATATCATACTATAGTCCGGCCGGTTACGATGGTATTCAATAATTTTTTGACGCGCAGCATAAATGCCACCAGGTAAATCGGCCATAGCCGGACCGTTAATACAGCCACCGGTGCAGGCCATGAGTTCCACCAGTGACGCATTTAACTGCCCGGCGCAGATATCGCCCAGGATATTCCGACAGGTTTCCAGGCCACTGGCGACGATCAGTGTGTTATTCAGCATATCAGTGCTTAACCCTGCCGTTCCGATCAGGCCTCCTTCGACGGGAAACAGTCGAGCATCGACCGCTGACGAAGGTTCTGCGCTGTTTGCAACTTTTTCAAAGACGATGCCCGTCTCTTTGAACCAGTTGGCAAGACCGCGAAAGGTTATGGCTGCCGAAACTGCACCGGCTTCTGACGCGTCGAGTATTTCCAGTTTTTTGGCAATACACGGACCGATGAAGAGAATGTACGCGTCAGGCCCGTATTGTTGCGCAAGCAGGCGGCCGTGCGCAATCATCGGCGAAACAATAGGCGCCAGATGAGGAATCAAATGGGGATAATACTTTTCAATGATATTAATGATCACCGGGCAGGAAGAGGTAATGACCGGCCATAAATTTGGATTTTGTTCGACATAATCGCGATGAGCGAGGCCAACGATTTCAGCTCCGACGGCTGTTTCATGGACGGCATGAAAGCCCAGTTGTTTAAGAGCCGCTTCCATTTCCGAAAAATGGTGGAAACCGAAATAGGCAGGCGCAGACGGTGCGACCGACGCGATAACCTTTCTTCCATTCTGAAGCGCCTGCTTCACATCCGGGGTTGCGCTATGAACGTCCTTGGCTTTTTGCGGACAGGTGCGGATGCATGTCCCACAAAGAATACACAACTCTGGCACCACCTGGGCCTGTCCCTCGTGAACTCGAATGGCTTTCACGTCACAATGGCGCACGCAACGGTAACAATCGCGGCAACGGGCCGGGTTGGTGATAATGACCGGTTCGTTCATGTGGGGCCTTCCTTTCTGCATGAGAGAACCGCAGGAGATTCATCAGTAGTGCGCGGGGTGAGTTTGGTCTTTACTCGGGGAATAACTTCTTTGTAAAAAAAAGTTTCCGCCTCTTCAGGGCGGATTCCGCTGAATTCCTGATCGCCCACACGAACGGAAACGCCTTTGGAGCAGGCATCCATACAGAAAGCGCCGACAATATCAATCAGACCTTCGAGTTTTTCTTTTTCGATCAGACGGAATAAGTCCGAAGCCAGTTCGTCAGAGCCGCGTAAGCTACAAGAGCTGCCGACACAAATCGTTATTAAAAGCATTTTATTTTCCTGATTCCTTCGTGGGGATTAGCGGCATCAGGTGCGTGTCGATAAAAGCACCTGCCTGGTCCAGATTCTCCACGGAAATAATTTTATTACCGATCGCCACATTGGGGCCTCCTTCGCATTGCCCCGTGCAGAATCGGGCCTTAACCCGGAATCGTTCTGAAAGGCCCCGCCGTCTTAATTCGGCGGCCAAGCCTTCCAGCAATTTCCAGGAGCCCTTGATGTAACAGTTTGTGCCAATGCAAACACCGACATCCACCATGGGCAGGTCTTGTGCTACTTCTTCCTTGATATCCTGTACACGCATGGAGCGGCGCTTGTAGGTCGTATGCAGAGCATGATGCGACGTTTCGCTGTCCGGCTCTCCCAACCAGTTTGTATAAATGGCCTGAACGGAAGGATTGTCCTGACTGGTGCGGATAGATGCATCTTGGTCCAACCGGTACAGGACGTCCAGGCGGTGTTCCGTATCGCTCTTCAAAAGCGGCGCGGGATTGCCGGAGCCGTTAATGCAACCGCCGGGACAGGCCATGACTTCTATCAGGTCATAAGGGGCGTCGCCTGCCCGCATCCGGTCGATCAGTTTTTGTGCGTTTTGCAGACCGCTGACGACAGCCAGTCGAACGCTGGAGTCACCGAGAGCTATGGTGGTTTCCTTCACGCCTTGAAGTCCGCGGACACCTTCGTAGTTGAAGCTTTCCATTCGTTTCCCCATGACGCGTTCTGCAGCCAGACGCAGCGCTGCTTCGGCCACACCGCCGCTCGCGCCAAAAATAATGCCAGCGCCTGATACCTTCCCGAAGAACGCGTCAACAGGCACAGGCGTGACCTTACACGGATCGATATTTTTTTCTCCAAGCATGGTCATGATATCCCACGTGGTCAGGACTTTGTCCACGTCCTGAATATAATCTGTTTTGAACTCGGGGCGCATGGCTTCATATTTCTTGGCGTTACAGGGCATGATGGAAACAAAATACAGCAGTTCCGGCCGCACCTTAAGTTGTTTGGAAAAATATTGCTTCATCACCGCGCCAAACATTTGCTGCGGTGACTTACAGGACGACAGATGCGGCAAAATATCCGGTGCCATTTTTTCGCAGTAATTGACCCAGGCCGGGCAGCAGGAGGTGATTTGCGGCAGAACGCCGCCTTCAGCCAAGCGCGACAGAAACTCCGTGCCTTCTTCCATAATGGTCAGATCGGCTGCCCAGCAGGTGTCAAACACAAAATTAAATCCCAGTTGCTTCAGACAGGCGCTCAAAACCGGCATGACGTCGGTGTCTTTGATGTGATATTGTTCTCCGAAAGCGGCGCGTACGGCAGGAGCAATTTGTGCGACAACCGTTAACTGGGGATCTTTCAATGCTCGGTAAACGTCGGGCAGTGTAGGTTTCAGCGTCAACGCTCCGGTGGGGCAGACCATGGCGCAGTGGCCGCAGGCAACGCAAACAGTCATATCCAGCGATCGATGGTCATTGGGGCCGATAGTTAAAACGTCATTGGTTTCATAGAAGCTTAGTGCTGAGACGCCTTCCATTTCCCGGCAGACTTTCAGGCACAGACCGCACAAAATGCATTTGCCGGGATCCCGCGTGATAGTGGGATGGTTTTCGTCAATCGGCAGCGGTCTGGCCGGTTGGGTTTGATCATACTCGACGCCATAGTCACTGGCATAGCTGCGCAGTTCACAGTCATAGCGTTCTGTGCAGCCGCAGGCGAGGCAGCGGGACGCTTCCGCCATGGCGTTTTCATGATTCCATGTGGTGGACGATTCATCGAAATTCGTTTTCCGGATCTCTGGCTCCAGAACTGTTGCCTCCAAACGGTCTGCATGCTCTATGTCTTTGAATGTTTCAGCGGGCAGATCCTTCCATTTGCCCTTGGTCGAGGTGAAGGGTTCTTCTTTAACGGAGACAAAGCCGGTTCGCACAAATTCATCAATGGATGCTGCGGCAAGTTTGCCCGCGCCAATGGCGGCAATCGCAATGTCTGGGCCGGTGACGCAGTCGCCGCCGGAAAAAACCCAGGGCAGAGTTGTTTGCATGGTTTGCGGGTTGGCAAGCACATTACCCCTTTTATCGATTAAGGTCTTGTCTCCGATGCAGAATCCATCCACTGCCTGGCCGATTGCGGAGATAACCGTTGAAGCCGTAAGCGTAAATTCGGAGCCTTCCTGAGGCACAGGACGCCTTCTACCGCTTTGGTCAGGCTCGCCCAGGGTCATTTTCACGCAAGTCACTTGCAGGACGTTGCCCGATGCCGTGATTGAAACGGGTGCGGTAAGATACTGTATGTTGACGCCTTCTTCGATGGCTTCGTCAACTTCAATCGACTGCGCGGGCATTTCCTGGCGGGTGCGGCGATAGGCCACAATCACGTCTTTGACGCCTAAACGCACGGCACTGCGGGCCGCGTCCATGGCGGTGTTCCCACCACCGATGACAATAACCCGATTGCCGAGTTCCGGTTTTTCTCCACGCGCGAGTTTTGCTAGAAAATCCAGACCGGACATGACGCCCGGAGTGTCTTCTCCTTTTGCGCCCATAGATGTTGCTTTTTGCGCGCCCAGTCCCAGAAAAACCGCTTCAAAGTCGTCTCTCTTGAGCGATTCCAGAGTGAAATCCCGTCCAAGTTTTTTGTTGTAGAAAATTGTGACACCCAGATCGAGAATGCCTTGTATTTCTGCTTCCAAGTCTTTTTCAGGCAAACGGTAGTAGGGGATTCCCCATCGTAGCATTCCGCCTGCCGCTTCCTGCATTTCAAAAATCGTGACCGCATGTCCAAGGCGTCGCAAAAACCAGGCGGCGGTCAGTCCCGCCGGCCCTGCTCCGACAATGGCGATTTTATGTCCTGTGTCCGGAAGGCATATAGGTTTATAGGGTTCCATTTGGAAGGTGTCCCAATCGGCGACAAAACGTTTGATGCCATTGATGTTGACCGCGCCGTCCAGGGCGTTGCGGCGGCAGTCCGTTTCGCATGGATGGGGGCAAACGCGTCCGCAGACAGCGGGGAGCGGATTGCTTTCTTTAATCACGGCGAGCGCTTCCAGAAAGTTGCCGCAATGGACATGGTAGATATACTTCTGAATGTCAATATGCGCCGGGCAGCGTAAAACGCAAGGCGCGACACAGTCGCCCCAATGATGGCGCAGCAGTGCCTGAAGGTATATCTTTCGATAGTTGTGGAGAGCTTCAGATTGGGTGCGGATGATCATGCCGTCATCGACCGGCGTGGATGTCGCGGATACAAATCTTGTTTTGCCGCCATCGGTTAATTCTACAAAAGCAGCTTCAAAATTACTCGGGGGGCTGACACGTGGGTCATACCCCAGAGAGGGAATGTCGATTCCGTGAGAACGGGCAGCGTCGATGATCGTCAAGCCGCTGAGTGTCTCAAAGTCTTTTCCGTTAATATTTACTGTAATCATTAAAATAGATCCTTCCATTTCCTTGTATTGTTTTATCCGAAATCGTATCGGATTAATTTACCCTGAAACTAAAGCAAAGAAATCTCATCATGCAGTGTAAACGCCTGATCACAAATTTCTTTTTTACTGACCGTCAGTATAGGAAAAGCTCTCCGGCATGTCAATATAATTTGTTCTAAAGTTATGATGGCAGGAAATATTTATCCCGTGGGCAATGTGGATTTGATGATAAGTAGTAGTCTTACCAGATATTATTCGTAGCCTCGCGATATGTAAAAAGTAGCCAGATCGAAAAAAATGGTCATGCGCCTTTGCAGCTCAAAGGTCATGTAAAGATCGAGGTTTTTCTGCAAAGCGCCTTGAGCAAGAGCGACATCCCAGATATGCTTGCGAATTAGACTCAGCGCACTCAACACACCGCTAATTTTAACACCGGCTTTTTTTCTTTCCAATCCAAGTTTTGTATAAAAATTCTTAATGTGATCAACATCATAAGCATTACCAAGCCAGAGCGTAATCTGCGAAATGATTTTATCGCAAGTATTGTAAAGCGCCCGGATTTCCGAATTGCGATATTCTGCGGTCGAAG
>JAKLES010000039.1 GCA_022711575.1 Deltaproteobacteria bacterium
TGCACGCATATCCCGCTTTGGCGCTCGTCATAAGCGGCCATCAGTTTATCCAAGGCATCTTTGACTTCTGTTTTTTCCACGCCGTCCAGTACGGAGCAGATTTTCTCCAGCGCGAGCGGTGACTCTGACGCTAGAATGAGTGCTTCAATAATGGCTGAAATATTTTCCATTTAAGACTCCACGGCCGGGAAGATTCGAATGACACCAAACGCTGCCGTTTGATAGGCTTTGATCATCTTCAGTTTGATAAGTTCCAGCAAGGCCAGAAAGGTATAAACGATTCGGCGGCGATCTTTTCTTTCTCCCAGTAACTCCTCAAAGGTAAGATTTTTCTCCCGCGTCAGGCGTTCCATCACATCGTTGATTATATCTGTCAGCGACAACTTTTCCAGATCTATCTCCAACAGATCCTTTTTATCCAAACGCGAAACCAGGTGATGAAAGGCTTCAATCAGTTCAAAAACATTCACTTCAACCAACTCATCCCCATCCGCTATTGTCTTTTTTATCTCTTCAGACAAAATCGTAGATCGTATAAATACATCCCTTTCCAAAAGCGGTCTTTGCGCCAATTCTGCGGCTGCGTCCTTGAATGCTTGGTATTCCAGAAGCTGGCGGACCAGTTGAGCACGTGGATCGTCTTCCAGTTCTTCAGCGGATGGCTCTTCCGGCACCGGTAAAAGCATGCGGGACTTGATGTGGATCAGGGTGGAAGCCATGACCAGATATTCCCCTGCCAGATCCAGATTGAGCGATTTAATAATATTCAGATATTCAAGATACTGCTTTGTGATCAGAGCGACAGGAATATTATAAATATCAATTTCATTTTTTTTGATCAGATACAACAGCAGGTCCAGCGGACCTTCAAAGATATCCAGCTTGATTGCATAGTCTGTCGTCTGTTCTTCATTCATAGGTGTTTTTAAATTTTAACAGCCTCACGAACCTCTTCCATGGTCTGACGAGCGATTTTTGTCGCCCGGGCGTTACCGTCAGTGATGATACAATGGATTTCCTGTAGATGGGATAGATAATAATCCATACGTTCCTGGACTGGCGCCAGGGCCTCCTCAATGCGCGCCGACAGCATTTTTTTGCAATCGATGCAACCGATACCGGCAACACGGCAGCTCCTGTTGATTTCGGCCACTACCTCCCGGGGCGAGTATAATCCATGAAAAGTGAAAACATTGCATATGTCGGGATTGCCCGGATCTTTTTTGCGCATTCGTTGCGGATCCGTAAACATGGAAGCGATCTTCTGGCGCAGTTCCGTACCCCGGTCGGACAGATTAATGGAATTATCCAAGGACTTGCTCATTTTCCGACCGTCAATTCCCAGAAGCTTCGGTACACTGGTTAAAAGCGGTTCCGGAACGGGAAAAACGTCTTTCTGATAGAGGTAATTAAAGCGCCGGGCGATTTCGCGGGTCAGCTCAATATGCGGCAACTGATCCACGCCAACCGGTACGCCATAAGCCTTGTACATGATAATATCAGCCGCCTGTAGTACAGGATAGCCCAGGAAACCAAACGTGGATAAATCTTTTGAGGTCAATTCTGCCTGCATCTCTTTGTACGTGGGATTGCGCTGCAGCCAGGCCAGTGGGGTGATCATGGACAAAAGCAGAAATAACTCCGCATGCTCCTTAATCGCCGATTGGACAAAGAGAGTGCTTTTATCCGGATCAAGGCCGGCGGCCAGCCAGTCAATGACCATATTGATGCTGTTATCCCTGATCGATTCTGTTGACGCGTATTCGCTGGTGATCGCGTGCCAGTCGGCGACAAAGTAAAAGCAGTCGTAGCTGCCGCTGTTCTGAAGATCGACCCAGTTTCCTAAAGCACCGTGTAAGTGACCTAAATGAAGCCTGCCGGTTGGTCTCATCCCACTGAGAATTCTTTTTCGCGTCAAAACCAAAACTCCTATCCGTTGCTGGATAAATGCACCAAGGCCTCCGATTGTCAAATGAATAATGCGGAGGCCTTAGTTTCAATAAAAACTTAAAATATATTATTTCACTTTGTCGGCCAGAGCTTTGCCGGCCTTGAATTTCACAACTTTCTTTGCGGCAATCTTAATAGCCTTTCCGGTTTGAGGATTCCTGCCCTCTCTTGCTTTTCTTTTGACGACGGAGAACGTGCCAAATCCAACCAATCCCAATTTCCCAGATTTTTTGAGTTCTTTGGTTACGGCTGCGACATATGCATCCAGTGCATCTGCTGCCGCTACTTTGGTAATACCTGCTTCGTCTGCCATCACACCGATCAATTCTGCTTTCGTCATACTTCCTCCCTTCCCTTTCATGAAATTAAAAGTTAAAATTTGTTAATCTGCCGCTTACCGCAACCATGATACAGTTCCAAGCTTTTAATCTTACGCTCGATGTTTTTCACAATCGGCGCCCGGTACCTCCACCTCAATTTATTTAACCCTGCTTGTTTACTCGTTTGACGAAGCGTCCTATGCTTCAAACTCAAGCTACGCCTAACATAAAAAAAAACAACAATCAAGAAAAAAGTAACCGTACACCATCTTTCCATAAACGATTCCGTGCATCCGAAACCCGTCATTTTCCCCGGTAAAACCCGGACAAAGAGGAAGTGTCCAAACCGCCGTTTGAGTGAAGTCATCCTCTTTGACAAGCAATGTTCCGTGTGCTAGTAATCCGCACGCTTGATGTGTCATCATCAGGATATATCGGATAATGATTGAGCCGGCTGAAAGAAAAAGAGGCGGATTTTATATGAATAAAACTTTTAAACAGACAATGCAGGGCTGGGTAACCCTATCTCGTCCGCCATTTCACATTGTCGGCATTTTGCCCTTTTTTCTGGGAGCTTTTCTGGCCTATCGAATAATGGACGCTTTTAATCTGGAAGTATTTATGCTAGGCATTGTCGGCGTAATTCTGATTATGTTGTCCACCTATCATTCGGGTGAATACTTTGATCAGAAGGAGAATGCCATTTCCGCCCGCCTTCACCAAAATCAATTCGCCGGAGGCACCCGGATGATAATCGAAGGGAAAATGCCTGCCCGCATTGCACTTTGGACGAGTATTATAGCCCCGCTCATTGCTTTAATGATCGGGATCGTTCTTCAGTTTATCTATAAGACAGGTCCCTATACACTGATTCTGGGCTGCCTTGGGGCACTCCCCGGTTTCTTCTACTCCACAGAACCCATTCGGCTGGTGAAACGAGGTGTGGGTGAAATATTCATCGGTTTTTGTTTCGGTTGGCTGCCTGTGGCTTCGTCTTATTACATTCAAACCGCCACGATCGCGCCGGTCATAAACTGGCTGTGGATTCCGATAGGCTTTTCCATCTTTAATGTTATCCTTCTCAATGAATTCCCCGATTATGAAGCGGATGTTGACACAGGGAAAAAGAATCTGCTCTACCGGGTCGGCAAACAGAAAGGCAAAGTTATTTATATTATTTTCAATCTAATGACCTGTCTGACGATGCTGATTTCGCCTTGCTTCGGGATTCCTTTTAAAGTCATTTACTTTTATCTGCCGTTTGTTGCTATCGCGTTGTTTATTGTTTATCAGATATTGGAAAACCGTCACGAGGGTGCCCGACGGCTGGAAATATTGTGCGGCCTGAATATCGCTGTGAATGTCGGAACCTCGCTTGCTTTTATACTGGCATACATTTGAGAAACCCGATGAAGTCCAAAGAAGTTAAAGCCTTTTATAATCCCCCTTCTCTATTATTCAAGCAGTTGGGAAGCACGCTTCTGATGGGGTATCTGAGCCGCTGGAGAAAATTCCCCGGATGGTTATTCAAGCATGGATTTTCATCCATGCCCGTAGCCAATGGCGCCCGGGGTATGGGGTGCATCGGTTATCCCGGACATCCCGTCTGGGAAGTCACCGGCGCCTGTAATCTGCGATGCATTCATTGCCATGCCACAAGTGGGCAGGCGGCAGCCGATGAATTGACCACTGATGAAGGCAAAAGATTGATTGATATGCTTGCCGGGGAGAGCGAATTTCGTACCCTGATCTATACAGGCGGTGAGCCGTTAGTGCGGCCGGATATTTTTGCGCTGCTCAGACACTCGCAAAAGGCGGGGCTTGCCAACATCATTGCCACCAACGGAACATTAATTGACGAAGAAATGGCTTTCAAACTGAAAGATCATGGCGTGGTCTGCAACGCCATCAGTTTTGACGCGGCCAATCCGGCCGTTCATGATATGGTCAGAAACAAGCCAGGCTCCTTCGATCTTGCTTTGCGGGCTGTTGAAGCCACAAAAAAAGCGGGCATTTTGCTGCAAATCAACACCACGGCCATGGAATACAATATGCCGCATTTGCCGGAACTGGTTGATTTTGCCGACCAAAGCGGGGCAGGCATCATGCTGATGTATCAGTTGGTTGCCGTGGGGCGGGGTGAAAAAATTGAAAAGGCCACGCTGAAGAAAAGCGCCAACAAGTATTTAAGTGAACTGATTAGTAAAAAGCAGAAAGTTGCCAAAACAATCATCGAGCCGGTGGCCGGTCCTCAGTATTGGCCTTATCTGCTGGAAAAAGGAGGCATTCACGGTGGTGTTCCGCTCAAACTCGCCGGACGTGTTTTTCACGGCTGTGCGGCGGGTCGCGGATTTGTCTATGTAAAAGCCAACGGCGACGTGTGGCCCTGTCCCTTTGTTGAGGTGAGCGGCGGTAATATCCGGGAAAAGAGTTTTCACGACATTTATTCCGAATCTACGTTGTTCAAAGATCTGCGTCAGCGCGAAGAAAAGCTCAAAGGCCTTTGCGGGGAATGTCAATACAAAACCGTTTGCGGTGGTTGCCGGGGCCGTGCCCATGCTTACAGCGGCGACTATCTGGCCGAAGACCCCCGCTGTTTCATCAGGGAAAAAGAAAAAAACAGATAAGCCTAATACTTTTTTTGATTGTGCAAAATCTGTCTGCTGTGCAAAGAGAAATGGGCATTTCCCCAGACTATCAACCGTGGCTTTGGTTATTTCTTGCCTTTAATTCCCAGCGATTCGCAAATAATCTCGACCGGATCAAAGGCGTCCATTCCGGAAAGGCCGCTTAGCTGCATCCGGCAGGAACCGCAATCCGCCACAATCGCCTCCGCGCCTGTTTTTTGAATCAACGAAACGGCTCGCCTGCCCAGTTGAACTGCGGTGGCCTCATTGATTTTTTTAAATCCGTAACTGCCGTTGAGTCCGCAGCAGGCGTCGTCGAGTATCCGGCATTGCAAACCGGGAATCAACTTTATCACATCGGCGGCCGGATAACCAATTTTGAGCGCTCGCAGATGGCAAGGGATGTGATAAGCTAACACGCGGTTGACTTCACGGAAGTTGGGTTTGATCTCCCGCTCAGTGATCAGTTTGAGTACATATTCGTACAGGTCAAAACTGTTTTCCGCAATTTTTTTGGCTTCGGGTATTTCCAAAATGCCCTGATAATCATGCAACAGACACAAACCGCATGATGTGCAAGTATAGACCACGTCGTATCCCGCATCAATATAATTAGACAGGGATGCGACATTTTTCCTGGCGAAAGAACGCGCCAGCGCCGCGTTGCCGTTACCCAAAGCGGGCAACCCGCAGCACCACTGGGGCGGCAGGACAACATCAATCTTAAATGACTGAAGCATCCGGATGATTTTTCTGCCGATGTCGGGACGGTAAAAATTGATGAAGCAGCCGTAAAAGAAAGCAACTTTCCGGGCCTCGCGACTACGCGCTTTCTTTTCACCCCGCAGTGTTTTGAAGCTAAATTTGGGGAAAGGGATATAGGTCGCAATGCCCATGCGCCGGAATATTTTTTTTCCGATTTTCGTCGCGGCAAACCGGTTGGCCAAAGGCGCGGTGATCGACCCGAGTGTGGAGAGGTAGTAGTTGTTGGCAAAAAGCAGATGCGCTGCCGTATGAGGGTGCTCCAGCCCGTAGCGCTGCTGTGCCCGGAGTATAATCTGTGCGGGTTCTACGCCACAGGGACAGGCCATCTCACATCGTTTACACTGGCTGCAAAGCAGTACCCACTCCTCGGCTGATTTTTCCCGGCCGTTGCGGAAGCGCTGCGCATCAGGACCTGCCTGCTTGGGGCCGGGAAACTCCGGGTTGACCCGGAACACGGGGCAATTCTCCACGCAAATGGTGCAGCGTATGCAGTGCTCATACTTCATCGGATATGCTCCAGGCAACACTGAGCCGCAGCCTGTGCCGTGGCTATCGCGAAACCATGACCACAGCCGTTTTTCAACGCTTCCGTATGAGCGAGGATTGCGCCGCAGACAAAAATGTTATCCCATGGGCAACCCTTAGGCCGGAAGGATGAGTCGACTGCAATACCTGTCTCACCGATGCCGTGGTTGACTGAAAAATAATCCTGATCAAACCAGACTTCCTGTCCGCCTGGCACAAATACCGGCAGATTAAACACCTTTTCCATGATCGTATCACGTTTTGCCCAAAGACCTCCGCCGACAAAGGATCCCGTGGCCAGAATAAACGCTCTGGCGTTGAGGCTGTTGGGTCTGCCCCGTGATTCAGCTATGACCGCTTCAATTTGTCTTCCTGTTTTTTCTACGCCGGCAACCGGCCAACCCCAGTAAATAACGCCACCTTTACGGCGAAAATGGTCTTTCAGTCCGTTAAAAAGCCTTCGGCCGGGCATGGACGGCGGAATTGTTGGGATCTCAAAAATGGGACGCTCCAGGCGATGTTCGATTCTTTCTTTGACAGACATTGCCGACTCCAAACCCAAAACAGCGGGGAATGCAATCTTATCCTCGCGGATATTCTGTTTTTCAAGCCACAGGATGAACGCTTCCAGAAAAGTGTCATCTTCAAAATTGGCCGCGATGCCCATAGTCGTGGGAACACCGGCGTTGTAGATTGAAAAAGACGCATTGGGGAACCGGGAGATAATGTAGCCGGGATAAAAATCCTTCAGACCGGTAAAGGTGATGATATGTATTTTTTCATTTTCGTTTTGCGGGGAGGTTTGCATGGTCGAGGGAGTCAGGCAAGTGGTTTTGAATGTGCCGATAGCGGAAAGAATCCGGCGATTTTTTCCCAGCCCTCCTGTATAGGACATGCCCATGTCAGTCATGATTTGTTGAAAATCATTGAGCGCTTGATGGATTGTTGCATTGGAAACCAGATGAAAGGGATGTTCGGCAGGCAGATGAGCAATCCCCTGCAAGGGATCATCGTTTTGTGCGCAGACATCGATGCAACCGGTGGACAGACAGGCGGTTGGCTCTCCCGTAGTGACCAGCGCCACTTTTAAGCCTTGTCCGGAAAGCCAGGAACCCGCAGTTAGTCCCGCCACGCCCGCGCCAATGACAATGACATCATATTCGATGACGCTCACTTGTTTTTCTCCATGGCCAGAATGCCCAGGTAGATATATTCGACCAACTGTTCTTCCCGCAACTGATCTCCCCATAGGGCGTAACGGATGCCTCGAAACCGTCTCTGAAGAAATTCCCGCAGGGATTGCACGGATTGCTCCGCTGTTAAAATATTCATGTCATGCATAACGCCGAGTGCGCGAAATGTGCAAAACCCGCCCTGACAGGGCCCCATGCCAAGGCGTGTCCGATGCGAAATATCGCCGACATGCCTTGTGCCTGTCTGTGCGATGATCCGTTCTACGTGCTTGCGGGTTACCAGTTCGCATTCGCAGACAATGTCTTTCATATCCGCCAGGCGTTTGGACAGGGGATATCCACTGAGTTCTTCCTGCCCGTCCAGTGGTTTTTCAGCTGTTTCGCAGGCTCTTTTCAGATTAAAGGCATTCATGATGGTATCGACCATTTTTTCCGCCATGAGTCGGAAGGTTGTCAGCTTTCCGCCGACGATGCTGTACATACCGTTTTGATGGTCGATGATCTGAAAGCCGCGCGAAATTTCACGGCTGTCGAGTTTTTGCGATTTGAGCAGTGGACGGACACCGGAAAACGCCCGGATGACGCGCGTATTATTGAAATGCGGGATCATTCGGCCCGCCTCTCCGATAATCGTGTCCACCTCGGCGGGTTGAATCGTGATTTTATCGGGGTCTTCCACGGCAAGTGACGTTGTTCCGGCCAGGCAGACCGCTTCGTTGGGAACAATAATATCGCCGTCGGAAGACGGCCGCAAGCGGTTGATGACCATATCCGTGAGACGGTGATTGGTGATCACCAGTGAACCTTTCGATAAGGTCAGGGGGACCTCACAGCCGGCGAGCTTCGCAATGAGATTGGTCCAGGCTCCCGAGGCATTGACAATAATGTTGCCATGAATTTCTTTCTCGTCACCGGTTGCCGCATCGAGGGCTTTGACGCCAATGCAGCGACCGTGAGACTGCACGATTTCTGTTACTTTGTGACGCGTAAAGCTCAAGCCCCCCTTCAGCTCTGATGTTCTCATGTTGAGCATGCATAACCGGAAGGGATCAATGGAGCAATCGGGAACCTTGATGGCTTCCTCGATGTCCGGATTAAGATTGGGTACCAGTTCAAGTGCTTTTGTGGAAGACAGGATTTCCGTCGGAATGCCGATCTCTTCGCAACTTCTTAAAAACCGTTC
>JAKLES010000004.1 GCA_022711575.1 Deltaproteobacteria bacterium
CCAGAAGATTATTTCCGGCGGGAAAGGTATCGGTTTTTAGATAAAGTTGCCATGGATCACGGGGCAAATAAAATTGCGCTCGGTCATCATCTGAATGACCAGGCGGAAACCGTCTTGCTCAACATTTTGCGTGGAAGCGGTTTGGATGGGCTTAAAGGCTTTCTGCCGATGAGGGGAAACAAATATATTCGCCCTTTGATGGAGGTATCGCGTCAGGAAATCAACGACTTTCTCAAAGAAGCCGGTGTCGAATATCGTCAGGACAGTTCCAATAAAAATAAAGTTTATTTGCGCAATCATATCCGTAATGAGCTGATTCCCTGCCTGAAAGAAAAATACAATCCACGGATTGAACAAAACCTGGCGCGGATGGCGGATATTGTTCGACGCGATGATGAATTTATCGGTCAATATGTAAACGCGATCCTGACATCGCCTCAGATTCAAAAAAAGAAGAATAAAGTATCCTTTTCTGCTGAATATTTTAAGAGACTCCATATCTCCCTGGGCTACAGACTTCTCAAGGCCGTTTTAGAAGATCTGGCACCGGAAAGCAAAGGTTTTTCGTCTTCCCATATTCAATCGGTTGTTGATCTGATTAACCAGAGCTCGTCAGGGACAAGTATTTCATTACCTTATCATCTTAGAGCACAAAAAGAATATGACCATCTTATTATAAGTTCCGGCAGGATGGAAAAAACACAGGATTACGAATATCCGATAACGATTCCCGGGACAGTGGATTTAAGAGAAAGGCGTGTTATATTATCCACCAAACGTGCGATATTGGATGAGGTTGATTTTAAGTGTCTCAATAAAACGTATTTTGATAGGGATAAAATTAAAGAACCCTTAATCATTCGGAATCGCAGAAGCGGCGATAGGTTTAATCCTCTAGGAATGCGCGGATCTCAAAAAATAAAAAAATTATTTATTGATCGAAAGATACCAAGGCCGAAACGTAATGGCATTGCTCTTATCGCCGACCAGGAATCCGTGATCTGGGTCGAGAACATGCACCTAAGTGACAGGGTTAAAGTGTCCCCTGAAACAAAAAATGTTCTGATTCTTGAAATTCGGACCTTAGAATGAGAAGCCAAGCTAGCATAAGAAAATATTTGAGTTAAATTGGATATTATTATAAAGGTCAACAAACATATTTAATTTTAAGGAGAAAAGTATTGAATCAGTTTCAAAAAAATATAGCACTTGTCCTGACGGTGCTTCTAGTCTTTTTGCTTGTTTGGCAGTTATTTAATCAGCAGAAGCCGAACTCAAAAGACATGAACTACACGGAAATGTTATCCCACCTGAATAACGGCGAAATTACTGAAGTTACCATACAAGGGGATGCAGTGACCGGCAAGTTGGCTAATGGTAATAACTTTAAAGCATACGCGCCCAAAGATGATGAGCTGATTGGAATGTTTAGGGAGAAAAACGTCAAAATTACGGCTAAACCGCTGGAAGAAAATCCGTGGTATATGATTTTCATTTCCTGGTTTCCCATGCTTTTACTCATTGGTGTGTGGATTTTCTTCATGCGTCAAATGCAGTCAGGAGGCGGTAAAGCAATGTCTTTTGGTAAAAGCAGAGCGCGCCTGATTACCGACAAATCGAAAAAAGTAACATTTACCGACGTAGCAGGCGTCAATGAAGCTAAGGCTGAACTTGAAGAAGTGATCGACTTTTTAAAAGATCCCAAAAAATACACCAAGCTGGGTGGCCGCATTCCCAAGGGTTTGTTGTTGGTGGGACCTCCCGGAACAGGCAAAACGCTTTTAGCACGGGCAATAGCCGGGGAAGCTGATGTACCCTTTCTGAGTATCAGCGGTTCTGATTTTGTAGAAATGTTCGTCGGTGTAGGCGCCTCTCGTGTACGGGATTTGTTCAGTCAAGCCAAAAAAAACGCACCATGCATCATCTTTATCGATGAAATTGACGCCGTGGGACGTCACCGCGGTGCGGGCTTAGGCGGCGGTCATGATGAACGAGAGCAAACACTCAACCAATTACTCGTGGAAATGGATGGTTTCGAATCCAATGAAGGCGTTATTCTAGTTTCAGCAACCAACCGTCCCGATGTTCTGGATCCCGCGCTTTTGCGCCCGGGACGTTTTGACCGTCAGGTTGTTGTTCCTTTGCCCGATGTGAAAGGTCGGGAACAAATATTTGAAGTGCATGCCCGTAAGATTCCTGCTGCGGATGATGTCGATTATGCAGTTCTGGCCAGGGGGACACCCGGCACATCAGGCGCGGATATTGAAAATCTTGTTAACGAAGCGGTTTTAAACGCCGCTAGGTTAAACAAAGAAAAAGTCAACATGATAGATTTTGAATTTGCCAAAGACAAGGTTCTAATGGGTACTGAAAGACGAAGCATGGTAATCAGTGATATGGAGAAACGCAATACGGCCTACCATGAAGCAGGTCACACACTCGTTGCCCGTCTGATTCCCGGAACCGATCCGATCCACAAGGTGACGATTATTCCGCGCGGTAGAGCATTGGGCTTAACCCAGCAGTTGCCCATTGATGAGAAGCACACCTATCCCAGTCAATATCTCGAAAATAATATCGCCATATTGCTGGGTGGACGAGCAGCTGAAGAAATTGTACTGAAAGATTATACCACCGGCGCCGGTAATGATATTGAAAGAGCCACCAATCTTGCCCGGAAAATGGTGTGTGAATGGGGCATGAGCCGGACAATGGGTCCATTGAGTTATGGCAAGAAAGAAGAGCAAATATTTTTAGGACGAGAATTTGCTACACACAAGGATTATAGCGAGGATACCGCAAAACACATCGATGCGGAAGTGGTGTCTATTGTCAAACGAAACTACGAAAAATCTTTATCGCTTCTAAACGAACATATTGATATTCTGCATAAAATTTCCAGTGAACTTCTGGAAAAAGAGGTTCTCAATAATGCGGAAATCGATGAGATTATCGGCAGCGCCTTGCCTGCCGAACATGCGGAGCAGAAGCAATAGAAAATAGTGGGTCTTTCCGTTTCTGATCTATACGTGGACGATTGGCAAAGAACACCGACGCAAGGCGCATTATTTGCCAGTCATCCGGAACATAATAAGATTTCCCTTTTTTATAATCGGTATATTTCAGTTTCCCCTGTTGAAAATTTGGTGCCAAATTTGAAAATAGTTAAAATCAATAATTTCGACGAAGCGATTGAAATGTTGCAGAAAATTGGTGTGGATCCTTATGGAATCGATGTGATGGCGCCTAAGACTCAACATGTTAATATTCTTCTCTCAGCGCAATCCTGTAAAGTAGCCAATATTCTTAAGCAAGAAATGCTGTCGCTGGGCGCTGATGCAGCAGTTGCGCGTGGTAGTGTTGCCTGTTCCATTGACACGACGGATGTTTTGCTCATGGGAACCATCAAGCAGATTTGGGCCGTGGCTAAAAAAATTGAAAAACAACCTTTCGGATTAAATCTAATTGCACGGAATATTATGGATCTACTCGGCAATATCGCTCACAATCGCTATATTCTTAAAACATCGCGACGCGAGATAACTTTGGGCGAAAGAACTTTGATCATGGGTATTTTAAATGCCACACCGGATTCTTTTTCCGACGGCAATTGTTACTTTGATCGGCAAAAAGCCATCGAGCGCGCCATGCAAATGGCGGACGAAGGCGCCGACATCATTGATGTCGGCGGGGAATCAACAAGACCCGGAGCGAAACCAGTCACAGCGCATCAGGAAATCGCCAGGGTTGTTCCAATTGTTGAGAGTTTGTCCCGAAAGTTGAATATACCCATATCAGTGGATACGGCAAAATCGCAAGTAGCTCAAAAGTCGCTGGAAGTTGGAGCTGAAATAATAAATGATATAAGCGCGATGGGTGACAAAAAAATGGCCACCGTTGTCCAAAAAGCCTCTGCCGCCTTAATCCTAATGCATATGAGAGGCAAACCTGCAAATATGCAGACATGTAATCTGGCCTATGACGATGTAGTGGAAGAAATCATTAATTATCTAAAAAATAGATGTCGCAAAGCCATTGCAGCGGGAATAGGCAAGGACCAAATGGTTGTCGATCCGGGAATTGGATTTGGAAAAACGTATGAAGATAATTATAAAATAATTAATAAATTAGATGAGTTTAAGGTGCTAGGTTTGCCGGTGCTGATTGGAACCTCACGCAAAGCTTTTATCGGCAACATAACCGGGGGGGCGCCTGTGGATAGAATCGAAGGGACAGCCGCAACCATTACCGCAGCTATTCTGAAAGGCTGCCATATTGTCCGCGTCCATGATGTAGCTTTCATAAAAAAAGTCGCCGCGGTGACGGACGCGATCATTCATGCCTAGAGGGAACCTATGATATACGGAGTAGGTATTGATATCGTGGAGAACGACCGGATCGAGAAAATTATTCAAAAATGGGGTGAAAAATTTTTATCCCGCATCTTTTCCGACAGGGAAATATGTTATTGCGACCGGCATGCCCAGGCATTTATTCATTACGGGGCCCGGTTTGCCGTAAAGGAGTCGTTCCTGAAGGCCATTGGAATGGGTCTCGGAAGAGGCGTAAAATTGCATGAAATTGAAGTTGTCAATAATAAGAGTGGAAAACCTGAAATAATTTTGTCTGGCGGGGCTCGCGAATTTCTTGTGAAAGCCGGGATTGAAAAAATTCATTTGAGTATTACTCATACAAAAAATTATTCATCCGCGATGGTTTTGCTGGAAAAATAAAATTTTAATGATAGATTTACGCGTATTCTCATGAAAGAAAAAAATGCTCTTTTTGAAATAGAATCCGAAAACGCAGGGCACACTTTCGCAATCGGTTTTGCCATCGGGGAAAAGGCAGGGGAAGGCGACATTTTTGCACTATCAGGCGAACTGGGCGCCGGAAAAACCTGCTTTACAAGCGGATTGGCGCGCGGTCTTGGCGTTGGGGATCATTATACGATTACCAGTCCGACCTTTACCTTGATTAATGAGTATCCGGGGCGATGCCGCCTTTACCATTTTGATGTTTACCGATTAAATCAGATAGGCGAATTGGATGATTTAGGTTACGATGAATATGTGTCGGGAAAGGGCGTGGTTGCCATTGAGTGGGCGGAGAAAATTACTAATGCCCTGCCGCCTGATACTGTAACCATCAATTTTAAGTATGTAGATGAAAAAACAAGGATGATCACTATCAGCGGGCCACAAAAAAAAATTCGGGACTTAGTAAAGGATATCAAGAGGGAGGTTTAGCATATGGGGTTGGTTGTTCAGAAGTTTGGCGGAACATCGGTGGCAAATATCGAAAAGATAAAAAATGTAGCAAACAAGGCGATTCGCGAGAAGAATTCTGGGCATGACGTCCTTGTGGTGCTCTCTGCGATGGCAGGAGAAACAAACAGATTGATTGATTTAGCGCATAGCGCTGCTGACTCCCCCGATGAAAGAGAATACGATTCACTGATTTCAACAGGGGAACAGGTGACGATTACCCTCCTATCCATTGTGCTGAATTCGATGGGTTATCGCTCTCGCTCCTTTTTGGGGTTTCAGATCAGGATATTAACAGACAATGCCTATAAAAAAGCAAGGATATCCTTGATCGATACGGATGCCATTCAGAAAGAACTCAGGAAAGGCACAATTGTTGTTGTTGCCGGATTTCAAGGAGTTGATGAGGATAATAATATTACCACCCTGGGTCGCGGTGGTTCCGACACAAGCGCGGTTGCTTTGGCCGCGGCGCTGAACGCCGAACGATGCGATATTTACACGGATGTAGACGGTGTTTATACGACCGATCCCAATATCTGCGCCAAAGCCAGAAGACTGGATAAGATTTCGTACGACGAAATGCTGGAAATGGCCATGACCGGCGCCAAAGTATTGCAACCCCGTTCAGTAGAAATGGCTAAGAAATATGATGTGCCTGTTTATGTCAAATCAACCTTTTCCGATGAAGGCGGAACACTTGTAACGAAGGAGGATCAAGAGATGGAGAGAGAAGTATTGTCAGGAATCACTTATGATCGTGATCAGGCAAAAATTACAGTTGTTCATATACCGGATAAACCGGGAATTGCGGCAAATTTATTTATGCCTTTATCTGAACGTAATATCAGTGTCGATATGATCATTCAAAACGCCAGCACGCAAGGTTATACGGATCTAACCTTCACCGTGTCGAAAAAAGACATGAAAGAAGCACAGAAAATTGTTGAAGCTACAGCTAAAGAAATTGGCGCCAAAAAAGTGGAAGTGGATGATGAAGTCGCTAGGATATCCATCATTGGCGTGGGCATGGTCAGCCATTCGGGTGTCGCGGCAAAAATGTTTAAAACCATGGCGGATGAAAGTATCAACATCATGATGATCAGCACGTCCGAAATTAAAATATCCTGTGTAATCCAGAGAAAATATACGGAATTGGCTGTCATGGTGCTTCATGATGCATTTCATTTAGAAAAGAAAAATAAATAATGATGATGTTTGAAAGTCAGATAAGGGGAGTCATCGCAGTGTCTGTTATCCTAGCGTTGATTCCCTTTGTCCATTTTTTAACATCATCTGAGTTGAATACAACAAGTCCGGTTCTATCCACCTCAGGTTCTGAAACTCTCACTATCGAAGTTGTTGACGAAAACGGAGCGTCCGGTGTCTTTTTTGTTGAACCCGGAACCTCAGTCAATCAAATGTTTTCACGTCTTGAAATCAAGAAAATACGAACAGAAGATTTTAACCTGAAAAATGGAACAAAAATAAGCCTTGTTCCTGAAGAAGATCATCGGAATATTGTCATTGAAAAAATGGGAGCTGCAAAGAGATTGGCGTTGGGGTTGCCTGTCGACATTAATCTGGCAGGCCTTGAAGAATTAAGATTAATCCCTGGAGTGGGAGATGTCTTGGCTGCCAATATTGTGGAATGGCGATTGCGAAATGGACGTTTTGAAAAATTAGAACAGTTGATGGTTATCAATGGAATCAAAGAGAAAAAATTGTCGAAATTAAGACAATATCTCTATGTCGAGAAGTCATAGAGTTCACGATTTGCTGTATGACTCATATAAGGCAAGAACTCGCCTGACGTAATTCTGTGTTTCACGGTAGGGTGGTACGCCATAATTATATTTTGCAACGGCTCCTTCGCCCGCATTATAGGCAGCCAGTGCAAGCGTCAGGTTTCCTCTGTAAAGATTCAGCAGATAACGCAGATAACGGGCGCCTCCTTCAATATTATCAACAGGGTGAAAGACGTCATCAACCTTCATGTATGAAGCGGTTTGAGGCATCAGTTGCATGAGCCCCTTTGCACCGGCACACGAAACAGCCTTATGATTAAAATTTGATTCTGCCTTGATGACGGCTTTAATCAAGGCGACATCAAGATTAAATTTGCTGGCGGCCTGGACAATAATCTTGTCATATTGGCGGATATCTATGCCTTTCGGGAAAAACACTCTTTTTTCCTTCAGGATCATTATATATTTTGCTTTAGGATTCGAAGGCACGTTTGTCAAATGGATCACACCTTCTTCATCTTCATACTTGTAGATATCCGCGTAAGAGGGAACAGCAGAAACCAGGAGTAAAAAGGTTGAAACAAAAATGATGGCCTGTAACGTTCCAATGAATTTATGAGAATTTCTGTTTGTTTTATTAATCATAGTCTTATCATACTTTAATGATTATTTTAGTTCAAGGAGAAAATAGCCTTCGAATTGCCTCAAATAAAATGTTACCGAAGGTGCTGATAAAATCCTTCATGTTCATGTAGAATTTCTGGTTCATGCATTACCACACTTCAGCAAGTATGTCGGATTATATATCATGGTGGATTATTTTTGTTTGCTCTTGACATGATTTCTCGATGGTGGTAATGACCTCAACACTTTACAGCACAATATGTCGGGGCGTGGCGCAGTCTGGTAGCGTATCTGAATGGGGTTCAGAGGGCCGGTGGTTCAAATCCACTCGCCCCGACCATTTCCAATTTTCGAATCTTTTATTTTATTCTGATACTTTTACGGAGACCATTCCATATTTGAACAACGGAACAGAAAGGTTAATATTTAATAATCATTCACTTGAAAGCGAAATGACATAAGCAAAAGAGCTAAAAAAATAGTTTCCAAGCAATGGCCATCTTTTTCTTGCAATAAAGGAGATTATCATTTACAGGAATGACAGCGAAAAGCACAATTTAACTGGTTTTGTTGCAGTACGCCCTTAATAATCCGCGTTGACATTTTGAGCAATGAATATATATTTCCCAAGTAATCAAAAGGCGAGAGTGGCGGAATTGGCAGACGCACTGGACTTAGGATCCAGCCCGCCCAAGCGGTTAGGGGTTCAAGTCCCCTCTCTCGCACCAGAATGATAGAGCATACTAATTTAATATAAGGAGAAAAAGTAGTGAGTGACCTTTGCGTAAAATTAGAAGATATCAGCCAGGTTAAGAAAAAGATATCATTTGAGATACCCTGGGCTTTTGTTAAAGAAGAATTGGAGAATGTTTACCGTGATATTGGTAAAAAAGCCAAGATAAAAGGTTTTCGTCCGGGCAAAATCCCCCGCAAGATACTGGAGAATTATTTTAAAGCAGATGCCGAGGGAGAGGCGATTACCAATATTGTCAATAAATACTATTGGCAGGAGCTTGATGACCGTGAGATTGTAACACTTTCCCGTCCGGAAATCGATCAGCATGGGTTAATGGAAAACACAGACTTTTCTTTCAGCGCTTCTTTTGAAACAGAACCGGTATTTGAACCGCATGGTTACGAGAAAATAGAATTGGAAAAGATAAATATTTCTGTGTCGGAAGGAGACATAGAGAAACGGTTTCAGGAAATCAGGAAGATGTTTGCCACGATGCAGGATGTCACAGAGGATCGGCAAGCAGTGATGGGTGATTTTGTAACGATTGATTTTGTAGGAACGCTCGATGGTGAGACACTTGCAGAACTTAAATCGGAAAATTTTCTATTGGAACTGGGATCAAAAAGACTTATTCCCGGCTTTGAAGAACAACTTGTGGGAATGAGAAAAGGCGAAACAAAAGAGATTAACCTCACATTTCCAACCGATTATTCTGAAAAGAAAATGGCCGGAAAGGATGTAATTTTTACTGTGACCGTCAAAATTCTCAAAGAGCAAAAACTGCCCGAAATTGATGATAATTTCATTAAAAATTTTGATAAGTATAACACCCTAGACGATTTAAAGAATGATGTGCGTCAATCTATGGAAGAACAATGCAAGCGCCAGAGTGATTTGGAATTGCAGGACAAAATAATCGATGCCGTTCTTAAGGCCAACGAATTTGAAGCACCGCCATCACTAGTGGAGCGACAGATTTTCTATATGATATCGGATACACAAAAGAGGATGAAATCCGCAGGTATGGATGAGAAGAATGCCATGGAGCTGAGTTTGCGCATGCATGATCAATTCAAGCAGGATGCGGAAAAGGCGGTCAGATCTTTTCTTTTGATCAAAAAAATAGCTGAAAAAGAAGCTATTACGGTCTCTGATGAAGATATCGATAATCATATCAAAGAATTAGCAGATATTCATCACACAGATTATGAGGTTGTCAAAAGTGCCTATGACAATGAAGAGAGAATGAACTCTCTGAAATCGGAAATTATCCAGAAAAAGGTATTTGACTTTATTAAGCATCAGGCCAATATTAAAGCCATTGAAAAAGTTGGGATGGGGCAGGGGGTGGCTGATTGAATTTAATACCAATGGTAGTGGAACAGGATGGACGAGGTGAAAGAGCGTTCGACATCTATTCCCGTCTTTTAAAAGACAGAATCATATTTCTGGGAACGGCTATCGACGATAATGTTGCGAATGTTGTTGTTGCGCAAATGCTTTATCTGGAAGCTGAAGACCCGGATAAAGAGATATTTTTCTATCTGAATTCTCCCGGCGGGCATGTCAGTTCGGGCATGGCTATTTATGATACGATGCAGTATATTAAACCTCAAATATCAACGGTATGCATGGGGCAGGCTGCCAGTATGGCGGCAATTCTCTTGGCGGCTGGAGAGAAGGGGAAAAGATTTGCTCTACCTCATTCGCGCATTTTAATTCATCAGCCGTTGGGAGGTTTTCAGGGCCAAGCAACAGATATTGATATTCAGGCCAGAGAAATTTTAAGATTGAAAGATGAATTAAATAAAATTCTAGCTGAATTAACCGGACAGCAACTGGTAAAAATCATGAATGATACAGAGCGCGACTACTTTATGACCAGCCAGCAAGCTAAAGAGTATGGTTTAATTGATGAAATAGTTGTAAGAAAGCCTGTGTTATCTGGCGTTAAATAAAGGAGAATTTAAGTGATTAAAAGAAGTAAAGATAATCGAGGCCAAGGGATGCTTTTTTGTTCGTTTTGCGGGAAAATGCAAAGCGAAGTTCGTAAATTGGTAGCGGGTCCGACTGCTTATATTTGCGATGAGTGTATTGAATTGTGCCGTTGTATTGTTGAAGAAGAAGAAAAAACGGTAGAAAAAGGTCCTAAAAATGTTTTGCCTGAACCGAAGGAAATTAAGAAATTTCTTGATTCCTACGTCATTGGTCAGGAAAAAACAAAGAAAATACTATCCGTTGCAGTTTATAATCATTATAAAAGACTATTTTCCAATGTCAGTTCTACAGATGGTATTGAAATCCAGAAAAGTAACGTCCTCTTGGTCGGCCCAACAGGTTCTGGAAAGACATTGCTTGCGAAGACCCTGGCAAAATTACTCAACGTTCCCTTTACAATAGCGGATGCCACTACTTTGACTGAGGCGGGCTATGTGGGTGAAGATGTAGAAAATATCATTTTGAGTTTGCTGCAAAATGCTGATTACGATGTTGCACGTGCATCGAAAGGAATTGTCTATATTGATGAAATAGATAAAATAGCGAAAAAATCGGGTAACCCATCAATTACACGGGATGTTTCTGGAGAAGGTGTTCAGCAAGCCTTGTTGAAAATCATGGAAGGAACAATGGCTAATATACCACCAAAGGGCGGCAGAAAGCATCCGCAACAGGAATTCATCCAGATTGATACTACAAATATTCTGTTTATCTGTGGTGGCGCTTTTAATGATTTGGAGAGCATTATTTCGAAACGAATTGGCACGAATACTATGGGTTTCGGTGCTGAAATTAAAAGCAAGAAAGAAAAGAGAATTGGTGAGTTGCTGACAGAAGTTCGATCTGAAGATCTACTAAAATTCGGTCTTATTCCAGAATTTATTGGGCGTCTGCCTGTTATTTCCACGCTTGATGATCTAGATGAAGTTTCATTGGTTCGTATTTTGACGGAACCAAAAGACGCGATCATCAAACAATATAAGAAATTATTCGAATTGGAAAACGTAACTTTGAAGTTCACGGATGGTGCATTGCGCTGTGTAGCAAAACTTTCTATGGAAAGAAAATCAGGCGCGCGCGGTTTGCGTTCCATTTTAGAAAACACGATGCTCGAAGTGATGTACGAGATTCCATCGCAGCGGGACATTAAAGAATGTGTGATCAGTGAGGAAGTTGTTGTCAATAAAGAAAAACCTATTTTAATATACGATACAAAATCCGAATCCGCATAAAAAATATTTAGGGAAAATGAATGTCTGAAGAACAAAATTATAATAATCAAAATAAAATGAACGTCATTCCGCTTTTACCGCTCCGGGATGTGGTTGTTTTCCCGCACATGATTGTTCCATTATTTGTCGGCCGGGAAAAGTCAATTGCCGCTCTGGAATCCGCCATGAAATATGAAAAAGGAATTTTCATGGTGGCACAAAAAAGTGCAAAAAAAGATGATCCTGCGGAAGAAGATATTTATCGGGTTGGAACAATAGGCATCATCATCCAGTTGCTGCGTTTGCCGGATGGAACCGTAAAGGTGCTGGTAGAAGGTAAAACACGTGGTGCTATCCAGGAATATCTGAAGAATGAAGATTTCTTTCTTGTAAAAGTTGCCGATGTTGAAGATGTCGATGATGATCCGAGTGATGTTAAAAAACAGGCGCTGATGCGTAGCATTAAGGAATCTTTCGAGCTTTATCTGAAACTTAGCAAGAAAGTTCATGTGGAAATGATGGGAACGATCTCTGCCATTGACGATCCATCCAAACTTGCCGATGTGGTGGTGACCCATCTAAATGTAAAACTGGAAGATAAACAAAAAATCATGGAAATCTTCACCATCAGTGAACGGCTGGAAGCCATTTATGCGCTGATGCTTTCAGAGATTGAGATTCTGCAAGTCGAAGAAAAAATCAAACGTCGCGTCAAAAAGCAGATGGAGAAAACGCAGAAGGATTACTACCTGAATGAACAAATGCGCGCTATCCAAAAAGAAATGGGCGAAAAAGATGACTTTAAGAATGAAATAGCCGACCTGGAAAAGCGTCTCAAGCAAAAGAATCTCTCTGAAGAAGCAACGAAGAAAGTTCGCCAGGAAATTAAAAAGCTACAAATGATGTCGCCCATGTCGGCGGAGGCCACCGTTGTGCGCAATTACATCGATTGGCTATTGGATATGCCTTGGTCGGAAATCACGGAAAATAAATACACGTTGAAGGAATCAGAAAATATTCTCGATGAAGATCATTATGGATTGAAAAAAGTAAAGGAAAGGATCATTGAATATCTGGCTGTTCAATTCCTGGTTAAGAAAAATAAAGGACCGATACTTTGTCTGGTAGGGCCTCCCGGCGTTGGAAAAACGTCGATTGCCAAATCAGTAGCCCGTGCAACAAATCGAAAATTTGTTCGAATTTCTTTGGGTGGTGTCCGCGATGAGGCGGAAATTCGTGGTCATCGTAGAACCTACATCGGTGCAATGCCGGGGAAAATCATTCAGTCACTAAAAAAAGCGGGTTCGAACAATCCTGTCTTCTGTCTGGACGAAGTGGATAAATTGAGCTCCGATTTTCGCGGCGATCCCTCTTCCGCCTTACTCGAAGTTCTTGATCCAGAGCAGAATTTTGCGTTCAATGATAATTATCTGGATGTTGATTATGATTTATCCGACATTTTGTTTATCACAACAGCCAATGTTTTACAGACAATACCGGCACCCTTGCAGGACAGAATGGAAGTGATCCGCATTGCCGGTTACACGGAACAAGAAAAACTTCAAATAGCCCAAAAATTCCTTTTGACAAAGGAAATGGAAGCCAATGGTTTGGTTGCCGACAATATTGAATTTACCAAAGGCGCTATATTGCGTATTATCCGTCAATATACAAGGGAAGCGGGTGTGCGCAATCTTGAGCGAGAAATTGCATCCGTGTGCCGTAAGGTTGCTAAAGAAATTGTCAGCAACGGCGTCAAGAAAATAATTGTGATCAGTTCGAAAAATATACCGAAGTATTTAGGAGTTCCGAAATTCCGTCACGGCGAAACGGAAGAAAAAAATCAGATTGGGTTGACGACCGGCCTTGCCTGGACGGAAGTTGGCGGCGAATTGTTGGCTATTGAAGCATCCATTATGGAAGGAACCGGTCGCATGGTGATGACTGGAAAACTGGGTGACGTCATGCAAGAATCTGTGCAGGCTGCTCTGACGTATATCCGGGCGCGCGCTGAAAAGTTTGGCTTACCGAAAAACTTCTATAAGAAAATAGACATACACGTCCACGTGCCTGAAGGAGCGATTCCCAAGGATGGCCCATCCGCCGGCATTGCAATGGCCACATCCATTGCCTCCGCTCTCATGAAAAAGGAAGTCCGCGCCGATCTAGCAATGACAGGCGAAATAACATTGAGAGGGCGGGTTTTGCCTATCGGTGGTCTAAAAGAAAAAATTCTTGCGGCTCATCGCGGGAACATTAAAATGGTTATTATTCCAAAAGATAATGAAAAGGATCTGGCGGAGGTGCCCCACAATGTACAAAATGCCCTACAAATCGTTTTTGTCGATCACATTGATGAGGTGCTGGATATTGCTTTTGTAAAAGATGAGGATATTTTCAGCAACACAGAAAAAAACGATATGCAGGGTATTGCCCAGCCCGTGAATTGATAGAGATCTCTTATTTTTTTATCACTTGACAAGAAATCTCAATATTGCTAGAAGCCTTGCAGCTTTTTTGGGGCATTTGGGCGGGTAGCTCAGCTGGAAGAGCGCCACGCTTACACCGTGGATGTCACAGGTTCGAGCCCTGTCCCGCCTACCAAAATTAAAAAAGGAAGCTAGGAAACTTTAATAAATGATTTTTGGGGGTCATAGTTAAGTTGGTTATAACGCCGGCCTGTCACGCCGGAGGGCAGGGGTTCAAGTCCCCTTGGCCCCGCCAGAAACTCGAAGGGAGTCAGCTTATTGCGGCTCCCTTTTTTTGTCTACACTTGCTTGATAAGGGTGATTGACATAATCTATTGAGCATGTTTAATTACTAACAACAATGTCGTTGAGAACGAGATAGTAGAAAAAGTGGATTATGAAGGAATGATCATACTTGCACACCATGAAGCGTATGGTTTGCTTTTCTAGGCGTGACTTGAGTATTTATGCGGCCTGTAATTATTGGGAAAAATTGAAACGTACATGAAAAAATTTTCTGATCTGTTTTTCTGGCGTAAGCCCGAATATATTCGTCGAGAAATATTCTCAATATTGTGCAAAGGGCGGAAGAGCGGTGTTTTAGATGATGCTTCCCAAAAGATGATCGAAAACATCCTGAATTTCACATCCGTTCTGGTCCGTGAAATTATGATTCCGCGGACGGATATTGTCTCGATCAATGTGGATGACACACCGGAAGAAATTATTCGCGAGCTTACCGACTCCCGTTACACACGCATTCCTGTTCATCGAGGGTCGATTGACAATATCATCGGTATTGTGAATATTAAGGACCTGCTTAAGACTTGGTCGCAGAAAATGACAAACGCCGATATATTGTCTCATCTAACCAAACCTTATTACATCCCTGAAACGAAAAGTGCTCATTTGTTGTTTTACGAGCTTAAAAACAACAAGAAACATATTGCCATTGTTATCGATGAATATGGGGGGACGTCTGGTCTTATAACCCTTGAGGATTTACTGGAAGAGATTGTTGGCGATATCTGGGATGAACATGAAGAAAATACGGATTCCGAAGATATTATTAAGACTGTTGAAGGGGCCATTATCGTTAACGGACGCACCGAAATTGAAAAAATTGAAGAGTACCTGAATATTAACCTGGAAAGAGGCCGGTATGAAACGGTTAGCGGTCTCATTTTAAATACTATTCGAAGAATCCCTCACCAAGGAGAAAATTTACGAATAGAAGAGATGGAAATTACCATCGAAAGTGCAGACGAACGCAGTATTAAAAAAGTAAAAATAAAAAAAATAGAAGATGATAGTTTAAATGAAAAATAACGACTCAAAAGTGATGCCGAATCAGTCAGAGAAAAAGCTTAGCGGCACGAGTATTTTTTTTGCATTGCTCAGCGGGATTTTACTTTTTTTATCTTTCCCTAAATTTGGTATGGGATTCATCGCCTGGATTGCCTTTGTGCCTTTGTTTATTGCTTTAAGGGATGTTTCTTTTCGCGGTGCATTGTTTTTGGGATGGATTGCGGGGCTGACGGCTTGTATTGGAATCCTCTACTGGATTACGCATGTTGTTGTATATTACGGCCATCTGCCCTTATACTTGGGCGTGACGATCATGCTGCTCTTGGCTTTTTATTTGAGTCTTTATGCCGCTTTATTTGCCGCAGGACTGGTTTACTTACGAAGATGGGTTCCTCTCTATCTTGTTGTACCGGTATTATGGGTATGTCTTGAATATCTCAAGTCAAAATTGTTTACCGGCTTTCCCTGGGAAAATTTGGGTTATTCCCAATTTAATAATTTATTTTTTATTCAAATTGCAGATATTGTAGGTGTCTTTGGGTTATCTTTCCTGATCCTTCTTTTAAACGTCGCTTTTTTTGAAATTCTTACAGAAAAGTCAAAGAAGTCATTCGCACTGGCCGCAAGTGTGTTGCTTCTGTGGTCGGGTGTTTACGTGTATGGTGTATTGCGAATTAATCAAATCAGTCAAACACTGAAAGGTGCTCCAGACATGGAGGTGTCCCTGATTCAGGGAAACATTGATCAGTCTATTAAATGGAATGAAAATTTTCAAAATGAAACCATCAAGATCTACGAGGAATTGTCTTTGCGTACTCCAATGACCAATGGAGGTTTGATAATCTGGCCGGAGACTGCCGTGCCTTTTAGCTTCCAGGATGAAAATGATTTACAGCGTCAAGTGAGAGATTTATCGGTCAAAACAAAAAGCTGGTTTATATTCGGCTCTACGAGCTATACAACAGGAAGCGAAAAGACCGATTATTTTAACAGTGCATACCTACTCTCGCCCCAAGGAGACGTTCGCGGGAAATATGATAAAGTTCACCTTGTTCCTTATGGAGAATATGTGCCGTTAAGAACATTATTTCCTTTCGTCAGTAGTCTGGCTGCAGGAATTGGTGATTTTACCACGGGAAAAGGATTCCATCCTTTGACTATGGGCGATAGAAAAATTGGAGTGCTGATCTGTTACGAAGGTATTTTGCCTGAAGCGGCCAGAATGTATAAAAATGCCACAGCCGAATTATTGGTCAACATTACAAACGACGCCTGGTTCGGAACAACATCGGCACCTTACCAACACCTATCCATGTCAATTTTCAGAGCTGTGGAGACACGGCTCTACCTTGTGCGAGCCGCTAATACAGGTATTTCCGCGATCGTTGACCCGACGGGAAAGATTCTTGCGCAAACCGAAATATTTAAGAAAGATGCAATTCATGGTAATATTAAATTTATTGCATTGCCGTCTTTTTATGCAAGCTATGGTGATTTGCTGGTATGGGCTTGTTTTATTTGCCTGGTTATTTTTTTCTTATGGGGTTTAAAAGGGAGGAAAAGAAATGTCCGTTGAAAACATACTGGAAGCCGTTAATGATCTGAAAAAAAGAATTCAATATATCGGAGAATGTCTTTGACGTCGGCGAACTGGAATTAAAAGTTAAGGATCTGGAAATATTATCTGCTAAAAAAGATTTCTGGGATGATCAGGAGAACGCCCGTGACATCCTACAAAAGAAAACAAAATTATCTAACTCGCTCGATCAATGGAAACGATTTCAAGGCCAGATCCAGGATATTGAAAACCTCTTCTTAATAGCTTCTGAAGAAAAAGACGAACAGGTTATTGACGATTTGGCATCTGAGCTGGAACAGTTGTCTTCAGACGTTAAACTGGAAGAACTCAAAATGATGCTTTCCAGTGAGCAGGATCCGATGAATGCGATTATGTCCATTCATGCCGGTGCGGGAGGAACGGAAGCGCAGGACTGGTCGGAAATGATTTTACGCATGTATTTGCGTTGGGCTGAAAAAAGAAATTTTAAAACAAATATTATCGATTATCTGCCCGGAGATGAAGCCGGCGTCAAAAGCGTTACGTTTACTGTGGAGGGCGAATATGCTTATGGCTATGCCAAGGCCGAGATTGGTATTCACCGCCTCGTTCGCATTTCTCCATTTGACGCGGGAGGTAGGCGTCATACCTCCTTTGCTTCCGTATTTGTTTATCCCGAGGTCGATGATGAAATTAAAATAGATATCAATGAAGACGATTTAAGAATCGACACCTTTCGATCGGGAGGCAAAGGCGGACAACATGTCAATAAAACAGATTCCGCGGTACGAATCACACATTTGCCCACAGGCATTGTCGTGCAGTGTCAGAATGAAAGATCGCAGCACAAAAATAAAGCGATGGCCATAAAATACCTTAAGTCAAGGCTCTATGAAAGAGAACTCCAGAAGAAGAATGAAAAGCTGGATGAAGAAAATAAACTAAAAAAGGATATCGCTTGGGGCAGCCAGATTCGCTCTTATGTTTTGCACCCTTACAAAATGGTAAAAGATCATCGAACGGATCTGGAAATTGGCAACGCTCAAAAAGTGCTGGATGGTGATATTGATGATTTTATCCAGGCCTATCTGTTGATGATCGGAAATTGGGAATCAAATGCATCCGGTACCGGTAAGGTAATACAATGATAATATTTATTATTGTCGATATTGTTTTGGCATATAAATGAAATATGTTATAAAGCCTTGCAAAAGTTGCCATGACGTCGTTAACGTCGGGATACAAAGCTTGACGATCAGTGATCAGAAATGCAATGTCCTATTGTCTGCAACCGAAAAAAAACAGGAGACGCTATCTATGTCGAAATACAAAAAATATATTTCATCAATATGTCAAATACTTAGTTTGAGTATCATAATCTTGTTGATTACCGGTTTTCAGGTACACGCTGAAAATGCATATAAAAATGACACTCTCCCGAGCCCGGTGATAGAGAATAAAAAACAAGATCAAGCCATGCCGGAGAAAGCAGTCAAGGCAGTAAAGAACATCCTGTTTGGTGAGCAACAACAAAATTCATCAGATGATGATGAAAGTGTAGAAGTTGAAGAAGAGCAGGACCTGATGGAAAATGCCCTTGAAATTCTAGAAGTAGCCGACAGCTACTGGAATAATGGTGATATCGAAAATACCTTAAATGAACTGGATAAAGCCTACGCGTTGCTTTTGGACACGAATGGCAATGTGGAGATTGCCAGGCAGAAGGATGATTTACGTCTTTTAATTTCCCGGCGCATCCTGACAGTTTACTCCTCTCAACGGACCCGCACCAACGGCAAGGGCAGTGAAATTCCACTTTTATTGAATGCGGATGTCGAAAAAGAAATTCGTTCATTTCAGGGTCATGAAAGGGAATTTTTTACATCCTCATATCAGCGTTCCGGAATGTACAAGGACATCATTGTTGATGAATTAAGAAAAGCAGGAGTGCCAGAGGAACTGTTCTGGCTTCCTCTGGTAGAAAGCGGCTTCAAGGCTAGCGCTTTGTCGCGCGCAAGAGCTCTTGGACTGTGGCAGTTTATTCCATCCACAGGTTACAAATTCGGTCTGACCCGTGATGAATGGACTGACGAACGTATGGATGTTTTGAAATCTACTCAAGCGGCCATCTCTTATCTAAAAGAACTACACGCAATGTTTGGCGACTGGCTCACGGTGCTTGCGGCTTATAATTGTGGTGAAGGTAGAGTACTGCGCGTGATATCCAGACAGCACATTAATTACTTTGATCGTTTTTGGGATCTCTACTCTCAATTACCCAATGAAACAGCCCGTTATGTTCCCCGTTTTCTCGCAACATTACATATCATTAAAAACCCGGGTAAGTATGGTTTTGATCTACAGACCACAACCGACTCATCACTTAGATATGAAACAGTTAAAGTCAACAAGATGATGAAGTTGGCGGATGTGGCGTCTAAAATTGAAGTATCTGAAGATGTTATCAATGTACTCAACGCAGAACTCAGATACAAGATAACACCTAATCGCGAATACGAGCTCAAAATACCCAAGGACTCACTACAGAAATTCAATCTGGTTTACAACGATATTCCGAATGCGGAAAAACCCACCATTACCCGTTACACCCCTCCCTCTTCGCGCTATATCAGACATCGCGTTCGGCCTGGAGAAACAGTGGCATCTATTGCAAAGAGATATCGAGTATCTAGACAAGCAATTTTTAGCTCAAATCGTATTAATAAAAAGAAGAGGTTGATGAAAGGTCAAATTATTCGAATTCCAGTTGATAACTTAGAAACTGCAAATATGAAACAAAAAACTTCCGGCAGTAAAAATGCTCGCAAAACAACCGACTCGGTAAAAATATATAAAGTTAAAAAAGGCGATTCTTTGTTCAGCATTGCACAACGCTTCAACGTTCCAATGGACAAAATCAAAGAAATAAACAATTTAAAAACAAATTCTGTTCAAGCCGGACGGAAACTGAAACTTCCCTGTGACGAAGTAGGAAATAATGAGAAAGGGAAACAGGAGGTTCGTAGTTAATTATAAATAAGCAATATTGCCAGTAATCCTGATTTAATTGAATGGGGTAAGCAATCGAAAAAGTTCCTCTTCTTTTTGTTTCATTTTCAAGGTATTCGCTTTAGACGTGTTTACATGGTTATAACCTAAAAGATGCAACAGTCCATGGATGATTAAGAAAAAGATTTCCTCATCGAAACTAAGATTGCCCTTATCCGCGTCTCTGATGGCCGTATCCACAGATATTACAACATCACCCAGCATGTCGGGATTAACGTCTCCGAATTCACCTTCTTGAAGAGAGAAAGAAATAACATTGGTGGGTCGGTCTTTAAACAAATATTGTTTATTAATACATTGAATGGTTTCATCATCGACTAACGTGATACTAATTTCCTTATTCGCGCAACCTGTCAATTTTAGAAGTTGGGTAACTTTAGAGCGGATCTTGCGTTTGTCGATTTTAATTCGCTTCTGCTGATTTTCGATTTGCACTTTCATTGGACTCTTTTTTACCATTTGTCTCTTTGGAGAATGTTTGCGGATATTCAACGCGATGATGGAAAATACCCGTCAAAATTCGGGTAAATGTTTCCGCAATGGTGTTGAGGTTTTTCAGCGTTAACTCACAATCATCCAATTGACCGTCTGTGTATATACGCTCAATACGTTCCCGCACCAGTGATCGTATTCTCGCTGGTGTCGGATTCGAAAGTGTTCGGGAGGAGGCTTCAATGACATCACCCAGCATAACGAGTCCGGCCTCTTTGGTTTGCGGTTTCGGTCCGGGATAACGAAAATCACTTTCCGTTAGAGAACGAATCGATTCGTCCTTGTTCTTTTTGGCCTTTTCGTAAAAATAACTAACAAGACTGGTACCGTGATGTTCACGGATAATATTGATGATCGGCTGACCGAGTTTTACCTTCAAGGCCAGGTCGTGACCTTCCTTGACATGGGAAATAATAATCAGGGAGCTCATTTTTGGTGAGAGCTTGTCGTGCCGATTGTCGTTGCTGGGTTGATTTTCAATATAGTAATGGGGTTTCGCCAATTTACCGATATCATGGTAATAGGCGCTGACCTTTGCTAGTAATGAATTCGCGCCGATGGCTTCCGCTGCAGCTTCAACCAAAGAGGCAACAATGATACTGTGGTGATAAGTGCCCGGCGCTTCGATAATCATTCTCTGAAAAAGCGGTTGATTGAGATTGGCCAGTTCCAGCAACTTGATGTAGGTAATAAAACCGAATAGACTTTCAAAAATGGGTGTGATGCCCGCAACGAGAATTCCGGTGATAATGCCGCCGAGAAAGCCCATAACAATTCGTATTATTAAGTCATGAAGCAAATGGCCGGTTAAAAGATTCAAACAAATAATTGCGGCCACATTGATAACCCCAAGAAAAACGCCGACCTTTAAAAAAGTAGAACGTTGACGGCTGTTGGCAATGTGATAGGAAGCAGCAACAGATCCCAGAAACGAAAAAAGCGGGAAAATAATATTTTCATCGAAAAGAAGACTGATGAGAAAAGATGTCAGAACACTGATGATCAAAGCCACGTTGCGATTAACCAATACGGCGATAATCATGGCGCCACAGGCAAAGGGTATTGCAAAATAGCAGGCGTCAATCGGGATAGAAGTGAAAGCTCTGTTGATGGAAATAGAGATGAAGATTCCCGCTTTGACGAAAAATACCTGTAGAACAGCAACTATAGCAAAAACGAGAAAGTCCACATTGGAACGGGATGTTGTTTTTAGCCAGTTTCTAGTGCGCCAGAAGTACAGGAGCAATGTCAGAAAGAGAACAGTGCAAAATATTCCCAAAAAGACCATCAGACGGGATATTTTATTGTCCGCAGAGGTTTTATAAAATGCATCAAGTTTGGCCAGTTCCAGATAACCGATTTTTTCTCCTTCTCGAACAATCATCTCATTTTTTTGAACTTGGAAATAAACAGGTTTGACCTCCTCAATAATGGATAATATTCTCTTGTCTGTCTCCTTTTTATTGAAGATGAGATTGGGTTCAATAAGCTTTTTTAGAAGAGAAAAAGAAAATCGCCGGGCATCAATCTGATCGCCTTTGAAAATGGCGTTCACTTTTTTAGATAATATCGGGTCAATATCGTTAATATTCAGAACAAACGATACATCTTTCAGATTTTCCTCTGCCCTCGTAATCATATTAACGATAGTAATGCCTTTTTCCCGTTCGTTTTTTTGCAAAACGCTTGAAGTAACTAAAGTATTGTCGTAGAAAGAAGAAATGACTCTGGACAGTCTTTGTAAAAGATCATCCGAATAATTGTTTGCTTTAAGAAAAGAAAATTCCTGTTGTGTCAGAGAGACACCTAATGATTTTTCCAAAATGGCTTTATGCGGTTGCGATGCTTGCTGCCCCGAAACTAGCGTAAAGGAATTTCTGATTTTTTTTATGAGAGTAATGGCCATTTCGGCATCATATTCATAGATCGGTCTCGTATTAACCGAGGCTTCATTTCTTTTTTGTTGTGTGGAATGGACATCTTCGACCAGAAAATCACGATCCGCCTTGATGTTTTCCTGAGCAATCATACCATGGCGGTATTCCGGATTTGAATCATAGAGTTTAGGCGCTAGAATCAGTGTTAGTCCGACGCTTAAAAAAATGGCGATCGCCCAGCGCTGAAAAATGATATTATTTAAGAAATCGAAAGAAATTTTGCTCTTTTCTTTCAATTTCCGAAAAGTTGAAAATATTTTTCCCGATGTGGAATCTAGATAATTCATATACCTTATTTATTTTTACTGGATTTATTGTCGATGTCCCATGAAGCGTAAGCGGAAATGACGTCGGCAACGAGGGGATGACGAACCACGTCCACCTGAGAAAAATGCACAATACGCACTGCATCCACTCTTTTCAGGATTTTTTCGGCCTCAATCAAACCTGATGCTTTTTCCGTCGGCAGATCAATTTGCGTGATGTCGCCCGTCACAACAGCTTTTGAATTAAAACCCAGTCGCGTTAAAAACATCTTCATCTGTTCGGATGTCGTATTCTGGGCTTCATCCAAAATGATGAATGAGTCGTTGAGCGTCCGTCCGCGCATAAACGCCAACGGTGCGACTTCAATCACTCCTTTGTGAATCATGACGTTTGCCTTTTCCATGTCCACCATGTCATAGAGCGCGTCATATAAAGGGCGTAAATAAGGATTGACCTTTTCGGCTAGATCACCCGGCAGAAAGCCCAAACGCTCACCCGCTTCCACGGCAGGTCTGGTCAAAATAATCCGTTGTACTTTCTTTTCCAGTAATTGTGACACGGCCATTGCCATTGCCAGATAGGTTTTACCAGTGCCGGCAGGTCCTATGGCCAGAACCATGTCGGCATTTCTCATGGAATCGATGTAACGCCGTTGAGCGATGCTTTTGGGTGCGATCATGCGCTTTTTGGAAGATATAAAAACCGTATCCAGAAAGACATGGGCTAAATCAAAATGGATATCTTCGGTCAGAATTCGATGCGCATAGTCGATATCGGAAAAGTGAATATGCCAGCCTTTTTCCATAATCCCATAGAGTTGTTTGAACAAAAGTGAGATCTTTAGAACAGTGGCTTCATCGCCGGTGATGGAAAGTTGATTGCCCCAAGGCTTAATCGAGACTTGTTCAAGCTTTTCGAGGAGTTTTAAGTGATAGTCATGTTCGCCGCATAGATTTTTCAGCAAATTCTGATCCGCGAAGGATATTTTTTCTACCCGGATGCTTTTAGTTGCTTTTATCAAATGTATTCGGCCTCTAAAATATTAACCCAAACTCAACACTACTGCCGTTTGTTTCCATGAGCCATTTTCTAACGCGAAGGCGTTTCCTATCATTATGAGACATTGAAAGCAATACAATTTACGCCTGTAAAAACAGGTGGGCGAAGACCTTCGCATTGCCCAACATATTGTCAATTGGACAGTTTTCATCAGGTTGATGCGCATGCATATTTGTTTTGGACCAGACCGCGACCGGATAGCCCTTTCTGCGAAGATAGGAGGCAACAGTTCCCGCGCCAACCCCCCCCGCATAAGCTTTCAGATGATAGATCTTCTCAATCGCTTCCCGCAATGCATAAACGACAGGAGAATCCACAGACGTAGGATGTGCGGACTGAACATATTGTTGCTGTGATTCCTCGATTTTCACTGAAAATTTCTTTTCCACTTTTTGGAAAATCTTTCTGATCTCGCCCAGGACCTCCTGGAGATCATATTGCGGCAGCACTCGGCAATCCATATAGAAGACGTCTTCGCCGGGAATGGTGTTGATGTTTCCCACGTTTGCTTCTTTTTTCGTCGGTTCAAATGTGCTGACAGGAGGGTCAAAAAGCGGATCAACTGCATCGAAAATCTTGTGGAGTTTCCTCAATTTTGTCACCAGATAGGAAGCCGCCGAAAAAGCATTAATACCTAGTTGGGGCTTGCTACCGTGGCATTGTTTGCCGGTTGTTTTGAAGCCTAGCCAAAGGATGCTTTTTTCCGCAATCTCGATAAGCGAGCCCTCGGGATTTCCCGAATCAGGAACCACAATTAAATCATCCTGGCTGAAAATCTTTTCCGGCAAGTCCAGTACGTGGTACAATCCCTTACCACCGGAGGTTTCCTCGTCTGCCACAAAGAAAAGACCAATAGAGGACGCAGGGATGATGCCCTCGTCCATAAAAGCTTTGGCGGCAAAAATCGAGGCCACCATGTCCTGCTGGTTGTCTTCTGTTCCTCGGCCGTAGATATGGTTGTCTTTGACGTAGGCAGTGAAGGGATCGGCGCTCCAAAGATTGAGTTCGCCCGGTGGAACAATATCCAGATGCGTGATGATCCAAATGTTGCGGGTTTTATTTTTCCCTTCGATAACGGTTAGAAAATTAGGTCGTAGGCCTGAAGAGACTCTTTCATCTGGCGCGTCATAATGGCGAAAAGAGCTAAAACCCATTTCGATAAGACATTTTTTTAGCATTTGAGATTTTAACATTTCGCCGTCGCCACCATTGATCGGACCGACAGCAGGTATGGCCGTCAGTATTTTCTGCAGTTCAATTATATCATCTCGATAGGTGTCAATTCTTTGGCAGATTTTTTCAAAGATATTCTCGTCTATCATGAATTAGCCTTAACTTATTGTTGTGGTAAGATAAAAATAGGTTGTTCCCATTGTTCAGGTAATTTGCCGAATTGATCCGTATCGCCTACAATAATCGTCAGCCTTCTTTTTGCGTTAAGGTATTTACCGGCGACACGTTTTAAATCCTTGCACGCCACAGCTTCAATTCTTTTTCGATAGTTGATCAGATAATCGTCTGGTAATTTCTCAAACGCAATAGTCATTTGTTGAGAAACAATCTGTTCGGGCTGCTCAAAAGAGAAAATAAAACCATTGAGTAAAGATTTTTTTGCCCAGTCCAGTTCGTCTTGAGAGACGGAGCCAGCCGCGACATCATCCAGGATGGAATTCATTAAGTGAAGTGCCTGAAAGGTCGATGCTGTTTTGGTAAAAGCATATGTTCCGAAAACACCGTAATTGCTGCGAGCACGGTAAAAGCTGCCGGCGCTGTAAGCCAACCCTTCATTATTGCGGACAGCGCTAAATATTTTTGAAGGAAAGCCACCGCTGCCAATGATAAAATCAAGAATGGCAAAAGCGTAAAAATCCGGGTCATTTTTGCTGATTGTGAATTCCCCGCTGACCACGGTTGATTGTGGGATATCTTTCCGTATAAAGAAAAGACCATGGCCTGGTTCTTTCGGCGGCGGCGCAATCTTGATGGCCTGCCGGGAATCTTTCCAGTGGCCGAAGTATTGCCGGATTTTGTTGATAGCTTCTTCCTTGGAAATATCGCCGGAGATGGCAAAGATGACATTGGACGGAAAGAAATATTCACGGTGAAAACTGGTTAAATCATCGCGGGTGATTTGCTTAAGAGAGGTTGGCGTCGCATAACGCCCCCGTGGATCGGAAGGATAAAGCAGGCGGTTGAATTCACGAAATGCAAATTTTTGCGGATTATCTGCCACCCGACGCAGTTCTTCTTTTTTCAGAGATAGCGCCGTTTGCAATTTTTCTTCTTCAAATGCCGGTTCGATGAGTATCTGTGCAAGTAAATTCAGACAAACATCCAGATCGCTCTTCAAAAAAGAAAAATAAACAGAGGCGGAGTCAAGCGACATGGAAATAGATGGCGAAACGGCCAGGAAATCCAAACGCTGCTCAATATCTCCGCTGCTCAATTGTTTAGTGCCGCCTGTTCGCATCGTATAAGCGGTCAGTTCTGCCAAACCTTCTTTACCGTGGGGATCATGCAGCGCTCCGGTGCGCACCAGCGCGGACACCGAAACCAGAGGCAATTCGTCGTTCCGAAGGTAAAACAAAACCATGCCGTTATCCAGCAAAACGCGCTCGGCTTCTGGTACACGAAAATCCAGCCCGGGATATTTTAATTTGTCCGGTGAGATGAATTTTTGAGCCGCTGACGCACCGGACACAATCATTCCGCAAAGCAATACTAGCAATCCGGTTACGCAATAAACATTAAATTTATTTTTCATTTTTACCCGTGCTTGCATCTGCGTTTACTTTTTTGTTTAAGACGGCGATTGTCCGGTTTTCAACAGATAGGTACTTTTCGGCCGCCGTCTGAATATCCATTGCCGTCACTTTGTCAATGTGAGAAATGTAGTTGGAAAAATATCGGTAATCACCCAGCAGCAATTCGTAATAAGAAAGAATGGAAGCCAGTTCAGAATTGGAATCAAGGCTTTTAACGTAATCCATCTTCAATTGATTTTTGGCTTTGGCCAGCTCCAAGTCCGTCACGGGAAGAGTCTTTAATATTTCCAGTTCCCGAAGAATGGCCGTTTGGAGTTCATCGTTTGTATGTGGATGGCGAGGACGGGCCAGGATCGCAAACAGGTTCGCATACCTTGTAGCCGGCATACCGTTATGAGCACTGATGCTTTCCGCGATTTGCATTTGCAACACCAGCCTGGAATACAAACGGCTGGTTCTACCCTTGCTTAAAATCGTTTCCAGCACATCAAGAACATAGTCTTCAACGGCAGGTGCGGTCGGCTTGTGATAACCGATGATCATCGACGGATTGGCATCAAACAAAACCTCCACTTTGCGCTCCCCGGTTTGCGGCGGTTCGGCTGGAATGACGGCAGGTTGCAAATTGCCTTTGGGAATCCGTCCGAAATATTGATTAATCAGCTTTAGCGTGATCGAGGGATTAATGTCTCCAACGACGGCAATGGTCATATTTTCTGGCGATAGATATTTTTGGTGCATACGCCGAATGGCCGCTTGGCTAATATAGGTTAAATCCTGAGGGTAGCCTATAATAGAGACGCCATAAGGATGTACTTTATAGGCCGTGCTCATGAAGGATTCATAAAGTTTACCGTCAGGATTGGTTTCTATGCTCTGCCTTCTTTCTTCCAGGATGACATCGCGTTCCGTATAGAACTCACGAAAGACGGGGTTAATTAGGCGGTCAGATTCAATACGAGCCCAGAGCTCAATCTTATTGGCGGGTAGATTCACGTAGTACGTTGTTACATCCTGACCGGTAGATGCGTTCATTTCCAGGCCGCCATTTTCCGTATAGAGCCGGTCAATCTCGTTTGGGATATAATACTTGCGGTGCTTCTCCTGTAATTTTTTTAAACGCGAGGCAAGATTTTTGATGCGTCTCTGATCGGCTTTATTTTGCTGCATCCGCTCATTATCCAGCGCCTGTCCGATCTGCTCGATTTGCGTGAGCAGTTTTTTTTCCGCTGCGTAATTTTTCGTACCGATAGACGTTGTGCCTTTAAACATCATGTGTTCCAGAACGTGCGCGGCGCCGCTTTGTCCCTTAATTTCATCAACTGCTCCGACGCGGTAGCGGATATAGAGCGAAACGGTCGGGCTGAATTTGCGCTCGAGCATCAAAACGGTTAGACCATTATCCAGCTTGGCTTTAACGACCTTCTTTTCCAGGTCAATCGCCCATAAAGGGGTTGACCAGTAAACAATGATCAACCCGATCAGCAGCAAACAAAACCTATTTCGTGTCAACATGATCCATCTCATCGCTAGGTTTATTCGGGAAAAAGCGGAAAAATACGTAAAGGATGCCAACAACACAAAACAAAATAATGAAAGAGGCCGCAAACAAAGTCATGACAAATTCCAGAGGGTTGGCCAATTTAAATGAACCCACCAGGATATCAATGCCGAACACTAAAAAAAACAGCGATAACAAAAGAACAATGATATTCTTAATCCGCATCAGAATCGTCATGTCATAACCTTTTTATTCTTTGGCAACGTTTTGAGCATCGCTTTGATCTTGCTGTAAACCTCATAACTGAAATCATCATTGCGACAGCTCAAAAGTGAGTTATTATGATATAGAGGTTCATGCTGAATGTCAAATGGTGAAGCCGTAAGAGCTTCGGTCCACATTCCTGTGCCGGGAATCGGCGAATATTCGGCAAGCACGGGCTTGGCGCCGCACTTTAAAACAAAATCAATGCTCTGCATGACATCTGCGGTTTTCTGCCCTGGGATTCCACACAGAAGATACACGCCAATATCGTCTGTTTTGTATCCAGCTTTTTTTAGATGAATGACCGCCTGACGCAATTCTTCATTTTTAACTTTCCCGCCTGTCTCTTTCTGAAGCTGAAAATCAGCAGTTTCAAAACCAAATCGAATGGTCTTAAAACCGGAGTCGTAAAGAACCTCACTTAATTGAGAGTCGATTTCTCTTAAATGTAAGCCATTGGGACAGTGAAAACGGCAGACTAACTTCCGTCTTTTAACTTCCTGAAGGAGAGGAATGATCATTTTTTTAGAAGAGACCAAAAGAGCATCATCATAAAAACTGAAATCGATTACACCGAAATTCTTTCGCCAGTGTTCGATTTCATCCACCACTTTGATTGGATCGCGTCTGACAAAGTTCTTTTGCAGGATATGCGATGAACAGTAACTACAACGGTACGGACAGCCGAGCGATGTGATAAGCGGAACTTGATCAATTTTGTGAAGTAAATCAAATGCCGGGTAGGGCAGGGCGTCCAGATTTTCTCCATCAGGTTCGAAAATAATGTCTTCATCGAAAAGATTTTGAAATATTTCCAGAATTTTCTTTTCACCCCGGCCGCAAATCACATAATCAGCGCCGGAATTAGTCACGGCGTGATCGTAGCATAGAGAGGCATATTTACCACCCAGCACAACGGGAACTCCCGGCATCATCTCTTTGATAATTTTAATGGCTTCAAAAACGCCCGGATACCAATACGTCATCATTGAGGAAATCAAAACTATATCCGTCTCTGGATAACGACCCAGCTCCACACGGAATACCTCCGTATCAATTCCATAGCGGTAATAACTGCGTGGCAGCACTTTGAGGCAGTCCGGTTTGTCGATGACCTGACGGAAAAACCGGCCATGGCCATAAATATGGCGCTTAGGCACTTGGCCGCTCTTTTGCTGCATGATCGAAGAATAGGGATCAAGGCAATCAATATAGGAAATTCGATGATTGTTGGCACGTAAGACACTGCCAATATATAAGAGTCCCAATGGCTTTAGCCAGAAATCGTAAGCCGCAAAATCATAAATCCAGGGATTGATTAACAGAATATTCTTACGCATCGATGAGGCTTTTACCATACAAGTTGTCTAATTACCAAATGTATCACCATGCATTCCTATAAGCATTTCAATGATATTTAAGTTACACATTTATTCCAGAAAGAACTTGAAGACTCAAGCAATTGTTGCTAGCATACCCGAACTTTTGGATAGGATTCTTTATGCGTGCAGTTATTCAGAGAGTTGACCGGGCTTGCGTCAGAATAAAATCTCAGTTATTTTCTTCAATAGATCAAGGGGTTTTGGTATTGTTGGGAGTGGAAAAAGACGATGATGAGAAAGACGCGGATTATGTTCTGGAAAAAACGATCAACTTACGTGTTTTTGAAGATGAACAGGGCAAAATGAATCTTTCGCTCCTCGATATTGGAGGTCAGATGTTGGTGGTGTCTCAGTTTACGCTGCTGAGTGACTGTATTAAGGGACGCAGGCCATCATTTGGCCGTGCAGAAGAATTGGTCAAAGCCAATCACCTATATGAATATTTTGTACAGCAAGCCGCACCCAAAGTGAAAAAACTGGCCACCGGCAAGTTTCAGGAAATGATGCAAATTGAATTGACGAATAACGGTCCCGTAACGATATTACTGGACAGCAGGAAAGCTTTTTAAGTGAAATATGGAATCAAGTGACATCAAAATAGACAAAGAAGGTATCTGGTATTATCGCGGTGCACACATGTTCCGCAAAGACATTTTGTGCATTTTATTTGAGAATTTAAAAGTGAATGACTGCGGTCAATACTTCATAGAACTAAACGATGAAATTTGCTATTTGGACGTTGAAGATACTGCATTTGTCATTACAGCTGTTTACAAGACGAAAGCCCCTTCCAACGGTCATGAGCTGATTGAGGTTCTTGCAAGCGATGATTGCAGGGAAAAATTGGATTTGAGCACGTTGGCCGTGGGCCCAAAGAATATAATGTATTGCCGAATTAAAGATGGAAAATTTCCCGCCCGCTTTACGCGAAAAAGCTACTATCAATTAGCAGAATTCATCGAGCAGGACGATGAAAACGATGATTTTTATATCGTTTTGAATGAACAAAAATACATGATTGAAAATTCTTAGTTAAACAAGCTCAATGGAGGATATCATGCTAGACGATGTAGTAAAAGAATCCTTAACTTTTGACGACCTTCTTTTAGTCCCTGCCGCTTCCAACGTACTGCCCCGTGACGTTGATACGGCTACATTACTAACTCAAAAAATCGCTCTGAACATTCCGATTGTATCAGCCCCGATGGATACAGTCACAGAATCTCGCACGGCCATCTGCATGGCGCAGGAAGGCGGAATCGGCATCATTCACCGCAACATGAATATTGAGCGCCAGTCCATCGAGGTGGACCGGGTCAAGAAATCGGAAAGCGGTATGATTGTCGATCCGATCACGATCGAACCGGAACGTAAAGTCAGTGACGCGCTGGCTTTGATGCATCAGTATTCCATTTCTGGTGTGCCGGTCGTAAAAAATGAGAAGCTCGTTGGAATTCTCACTAACCGCGATTTGCGTTTTGAAGAAAACCTGGAACAGCCTGTGGCCAATGTGATGACTAAAGACAAACTTGTTACCGTCAAAGCAAATATTTCACTTGAAGATTCCAAAAAACTACTCCACAAACACCGCATAGAAAAACTGCTCGTCGTTGATGACGAATATCGTCTCAAAGGACTTATCACCATAAAGGATATCGAAAAAATAAGACGGTATCCCAATGCCTGCAAGGACTCTCTCGGAAGACTGCGTGTAGGCGCAGCCGTAGGCATTCTGGATCGTGAGCCTCGCATAGAAGCACTGCTGGCGGCCGGCGTGGATGTCATTATCATTGATACGTCGCACGGACATTCCCAGGGCGTACTCGATGCCATTAAATCTACCAAGGCCAATTTTCCCAAGTGCGAATTAATCGCGGGAAATATAGCAACAGCCGAAGGTGCCAAAGCGCTTATTGAAGCAGGTGTTGATGCGGTTAAAGTTGGCGTCGGTCCCGGTTCCATTTGTACAACACGCATCGTTGCCGGTGTGGGCGTAGCACAAATGTCAGCAATTCGCGACGCTTCTAAAATTGCTGCAAAAAAAGGCATCCCGGTAATTGCCGACGGTGGTATCAAATTTTCCGGTGATATTGTCAAGGCTCTCGGTTGTGGCGCTCATTGTGTGATGATCGGGGGGCTGTTTGCCGGAACTGAGGAGAGCCCCGGTGAAACAATTTTATTCCAGGGGCGAAGCTACAAAGTCTATCGTGGTATGGGATCGCTCGAAGCCATGAAAATGGGCAGCCGCGACCGCTATTACCACGATGATATCGAAGGTGCTTCGAAAACCGTGCCGGAAGGTATAGAGGGCAGGGTGCCCTTCCGTGGATCACTTTCCGCCAGTCTTCTCCAGCTGATGGGTGGTTTAAAGGCCGGTATGGGTTATGTCGGTTGCAAAACAATTCCGGAACTGATTGAAAATTCCCGTTTTGTGCGTATTACCTCAGCAGGTTTAAGGGAAAGCCACGTCCATGACGTGATTATTACCAAAGAAGCGCCCAATTACTGGATTGATTAGTTGAAAATGAAGCACTCGAATTTCGTCCATCTCCATGTTCATACGCAATACAGTCTTCTCGACGGTATGATCCGCCTCGATGACCTCTTCAAAAAGGCCAAAGAATTCGCAATGCCGGCTATGGCCATCACCGATCATGGCAATATGTTTGGCGCGATTGATTTTTATAAACAGGCTTATGCCAACGGCATCAAGCCGATCATCGGATGTGAACTCTACGTGGCGCCCAGAAGCCGTTTCGATAAGACAACATCATCCATCGGTGAAGCCACACGTCATTTAGTCGTACTTGTCAGAAATTTACAGGGTTATAAAAACCTGATGAAATTGACTTCTGCCGCCCATATCGAGGGTTTTTATTACCGCCCACGTGTAGATAAAGAATTGCTTAAGCAATGTTCCGAAGGCCTCATCGCATCGAGCGCCTGTCTGCACGGCGAAATCGCTTCCCATATTGTTCGCGGCAATATGGACGAAGCTAGAAAATCCGCCCGCGAATTTCTGGAAATTTTTGGCGAGAACAACTTTTATCTGGAAATCATGGAAAACGGCATTCCCGAACAGGCGATTGCCAACCAGGGTTTAATTGAACTGAGCAAAGAACTTTCCATTCCACTCATTGCCACCAATGACTGTCATTATCTCGATGCCGGCCATGCCGAAGCGCATAATGTTCTTTTGTGTATCCAGACAGGCAAAACCATTGAAGATAAAGACCGGATGTCGATGACATCGGATCAATTTTATGTAAAATCCCCGGAGGAAATGCAAGCGCTTTTTGCTGCGACGCCGGAAGCGATCTCGAACACAGTGAGCATTGCCGAGCGATGCAATCTGACATTTGAATTCGGCAAATTCTATCTACCGAAATTTGAAGTAAAAAACCCGGAGGAATCTCTTGAAGATTATCTGGATCGTAAAGCAATGGAAGGTTTGGGAAAGCTTCTGCCGACCATTATGAAATACCAAAAAGAGAACGAGGTTGCTGTTCGGGAAAAATATACCAAGCGCCTTCGCACTGAGCTCGAAATCATTAAAAAAATGGGATTTGCCGGTTACTTTCTTATCGTTTCTGATTTTATAAAGTACGCCAAACATCATGATGTTCCTGTTGGACCCGGACGTGGTTCAGCTGCTGGATCTCTAGTGGCCTACGCCATCCGCATTACCGATATTGATCCCCTTCGTTACGGGCTATTTTTTGAAAGATTTCTAAATCCGGATCGTATCAGCATGCCGGATATTGATATTGACTTTTGTCAGGAGCGACGTGGTGAAATCATCAAATACGTGACGGATAAATATGGCAAGGATAAAGTCACGCAAATTTGCACCTTTGGAAAAATGATGGCCAAAGGCGTGATCCGGGATGTCGGGCGCGCCTTGAACATTACGTACAGCGAAGCGGATCGCATCGCCAAACTGGTTCCGAATGTTTTGAATATCACGCTCGCCCAGGCTTTTGAAATGGAGCCCCGGTTTGCCGAGGAGCGCAAGAAAAATCCCCAAATTGATAAATTGCTCTCCCTTTCAGTGGTTCTGGAAGGACTAAACCGCCACTCTTCCGTTCATGCCGCAGGTGTTGTGATTTCGGATGCACCGCTGGTGGAACGTGTGCCGCTATTCGCTCCCAAAGACGATATCGTCTCCCAATATTCCATGAAGGATATTGAAGCAGTAGGGTTGACCAAGTTTGATTTCCTGGGTCTAAAGACTCTGACAGTGATTAAAAATGCTCTGAATTTCATCAAGGAATCACATCACATTGATATCGACATCAATAATTTACCGCTTGATGATCAGGAAACGTATAAACTGTTAATGAAAGGCGAAACCGACGGTGTCTTCCAGTTGGAAAGTTCCGGCATGAAAGACCTTCTGGTCAATTTTAAGCCTGATCACATAGAGGATGTTATAGCTTTAATTGCCGCTTATCGTCCCGGCCCGATGAAGATGATACCCGATTTCATAGCCCGTAAGCATGGAAAACAGCAAATCACTTATGAACTGTCTCAGCTTGAACCGATCCTGAAAGAAACTTACGGCATTATACTGTACCAGGAGCAGGTCATGCAAATTGCCAATGTAATTGGCGGTTACACGATGGCCCAGGCCGATACGTTGCGCAAAGTGATGGGCAAAAAACAAGTTGCGGCAATGGAAAAAGAGAAACCAAAATTTCTCGAAGGTGCGAAAAAGCAGAAAATTAATGAGAACAAGGCAAAAATCATCTGGGACCGGATGGAGACCTTTGCTGAATATGGCTTTAATAAATCTCATAGCGCCGCCTATGCGATGATTACCTATCAGACGGCATATCTTAAGGCTCATTATCCGGTCGCTTTTATGGCTGCGCTTTTGACTAGCGAGAAAGACAATCGCGACAAGATTATCAAGCATATGTCCAACTGTAAGGAAATGGGTATCAGCATTTTGCCTCCGGATATTAATGAATCACAAAAAGATTTCAGTATCTCCGGCGAGAATATCCGTTTTGGTTTGGCTGCTGTGAAAAATGTTGGCGAGGCAGCTATAGAATCCATTATTACTATGCGGCAGGAAGCAAATTTTACCTCCTTTATGGATTTTTTGAGTCGTGTGGATCTGCGCAAAGTCAATAGAAGGGTGATCGAGAGCTTGATTAAATGTGGTTCTTTTGATGCGCTGGGTAACACACGCAAACAACTCATGGTATGCCTGGACCAAGCCATGGAAGAAGCACAGCGCAAGCAAAAGGAATTATTAAGCAATCAAGCAAGTATCTTTGATCATTTGGACACCGTGGAAATATCTGAAGCAAATGGCGGATCATCTTTTCAGATTCCCAATCTCCCTGAATGGGATCGTAAAGAGCTTCTCTCCATCGAGAAAGAAACCCTTGGTTTTTATATTACGGGTCATCCTTTACATGGTTATGCCGATAAATTAAAACTGGTCACTAACGCAAATTCCGCTACTGTGGGCACAAAAAGGGATAAAGAGACGATTACCATTGCCGGAGTCATCAGTTCACTTGCCGAAAGATTGACCAGGAAAAAAGATGTGATGTGCAATGTCGTTCTGGAGGATTTACAAGGATCTGTCGGTATTATCTTCTGGGCGGATGTTTATAAGAAGTTTTATGAATTACTCCACGCGGATGAACCGGTTGTTATTCAAGGTAACATTGATGTTGGCGACGAGTCGCTCAAAATCATTGCTCAGGATGTGCTTAGTCTTACCAAAGCCCTGGACAATCCGTATAAACAAGTTCGTTTTATGATTGATACGGATAAAGTATCCCCAGAAGATATTAAAACTCTATACGACACGATAAAGAAATATAACGGTAAATACGAAGGTTATATTCACATCCTTAATAAAAAAAGTGAAACTATCGTCAGGCTTGGAGACGAGACCAAACTCGACATCTGTGACAGATTGCAGCGGGAAGCCGACCGAATCCTAGGGGAGGGGAGTACAATATACTGCTGAGAGAAAAAGTTTATAAACAGATAAACACTTCCTCCTATTTAAATTTTAAATAAAAGTTATCCACAGCAAGTTATCTTTAACATGAAATATGAAGATAGATCATATAGATCGTTAATCAATAAAGATAATCTTATTTCATATAATATTAAAATATCTGAAAGCGACCTGTTTATAAGTTCCGATACGGATCTTGCTGTCTTAGCTGAAAAATCGTTAATTCAACATCGTTATTCTTTAGAAACTTACATTAGAAATCATCCAGAATTTCAAACATCACTTTTGCCACTTCCAGAAGATCATTTCGCACTGCCGATTGTCAGGTGCATGCTTAGCAAATCAAAAATATGTGGAGTAGGGCCGATGGCTTCGGTCGCCGGTGCCATAGCTGAATTCGTTGGATATGATCTCCTTGATGCGACAGAAAACCTCATTATAGAAAATGGTGGAGACATATTTCTTCGTTCAAAAAATAAACTAAACGTTGCTATTTATGCCGGAGAATCTACTTTAAGTTATAAACTCAATCTTATTGTAAAACCAGAAGATACTCCATTAGGCATTTGTACATCATCAGCTACAGTCGGCCCGTCCTTAAGTTTTGGAAAAGCCGACGCTGTTTGTGTAATTTCCAAGACTGCCACCTTGGCCGACGCAGCAGCTACTGCCATTGCTAATCGCGTTAAGAACAAATCAAACATAAAATTTGCGTTGAATTACGGAATGAAAATTCCCGGCGTAAAAGGAATTGTTATCATCTGCGGCAATGATATGGGAGCAATAGGAGAGGTGAAGTTTGTTTAAATAAACAGATCATTGTCAAGGATTTTTATTATTACCCATTTTATGTTTACATAACATATCTTATAAGACATAATGTATTAATCAGCAACGGGTAGTGGGGTTTGAAAATTCTTATTTTAAATTCCGTCTTCCGCTAATTGTTCGACCAGTTTCATTTGCCTGTCGGAAAGCTTTTTGGGAACTTCGACGTTAATCTTTACGTACTGATCACCCTTTAGCGAGCCTTTAAGTCCAGGGACGCCGAAACCTTTCATCCGAATCTTGGTATTGTTCTGGGTGCCGGGAGCGATCTTCAGTCTTTTCGTCGTCCCTTCCAGCGTCGGAATATCAACGGATGTCCCTAAGATGGCTTGTGTGAATTTAATTGTTTTTTCGATATACAGGTCGTTTCCGTCCCTCGCGAAGATCGGATGTGGCATGACACTGATATTTAAGTACAAATCGCCATGGGGACCACCGTTGTACCCAGGAAGCCCTTTTCCTGGAAGCCGGAGCTTTTTACCGGTGCTGATCCCGGCGGGAATTTTTACATTAATATCTTCGATGTGATTTTCCATTTGGAAAGATATCTTCTTGTCCGCACCAAAAACAGATTCTTCCAGCGTTACGGATAAATTGTATTCCGCATCCTGGCCTTTTTGCGGCATGTTTGCGTACTGTTTTCCACCTCCGCCCATGCCACCAAAAATTCCGGAAAAGGGATCCTCATAATCCTGATATCCGCCGCCTCTTCGAGTTCCTGTGCGGAAAGTGGTTCGCCCCCCTCCCCTGGATCCGCCAAAACCGAAACTGCGCAAAATTTCATCCAGATCGAAACCGCGGAAGATATCCTCCTGGGAGTATTGCTGACGATACTGGTCGGCCGATCCGAATGTGTCGTACTGTTCACGCTTTTTCGGGTCGCTCAAAACCGCATAAGCTTCGCTGATTTTTTTGAATTTTTCTTCTGCCGCCGCTTTGTTATTGGGATTTTTGTCCGGATGCCATTTTACGGCCAGTTTGCGATAAGCTTTTTTTATTTCATCCGCCGAAGACTTTTTATCGACGCCCAAAACCTGATAGTAATCTTCTGCCATAATCTTTTCAACGTCCCTTTGTTAATAAGTATTGCCTACAATTTAAGCAGTAATTCCCATTTGAAAAGCGTCTAAATTCAATTTTAACAATTTTTGCGGGAAGGATTTCTTGATGACACTTTCCCAAACGGATTTTTCAATGTTCATCAGATTGGATACAGCACCAAGGAGGACGACATTGGCCGCTCTAATATTGCCGGCTTCATGCGCAAGCTTTGCCGCATTTAACGCAATCACCTTAGGATAATGATTCTTTAAAAAATCAATAACATCATTCGGATATTCAGAGTCACCTCTATTGACAGCGGGCGGATAGATTTCTTCCGTGTTTAAAATAATAGATGCGTCTTTACTCAGAAATTTAAG
>JAKLES010000040.1 GCA_022711575.1 Deltaproteobacteria bacterium
CGGTAGATCGCGATCCACCATGACGGCGATCACAACATCTGCTCCGGCGGCGCGAGCCGCATGGACAGGTACAAGACTCGTCACGCCGCCGTCGGCCAGTAGCCATTCACCCAGACGAGTAGGTTCAACTGCTCCGGGAACGGAGCAGCTTGCCAACACCGCCTGACGCAGCGAGCCTTCACTCAAGACAACCTGCTTGCCTGTGATCAGGTCAGTGGTCACGGCTTGAAAGGGGATGCGTGTGGCACGGATATCCACGTCAGGGATAAAGTAATTGATGAGAGATTGAAAATCCTCAGCGGGCATGATGGAAGGTTGGAATAAAGCCCGAACCATATAATATTGGTTTTTGGTGAAAATCTGTATCTTTTGAAAAAAACTTTTTGGCCCCGGTGAAAACAACATACCGACGGACTTGATGGCGGATTCCTCAAATTCGGGACTCTTCAGGTAGGCATCGGCTTTTGCCGTAATTTCCCGCGTTGTCATGCCCAATGCATAAGCGCCGCCGATCAGGGCGCCGGCGCTGGTTCCTACGATCAGATCGATTTCAATACCATGCTTGTTCAGAACATTGATGACACCGATATGAGCGAAACCGCGAGCTCCACCGCCACCCAGGGCGAGGCCAACTTTTTTGCCAGTCCATTTCATGATAGGTTGCTCCACCAAACCGTGAATCTTTTTACCAATACCACTCTCGCCTGTCAACTTGATACTCTTTAACAATGATTTTTTATAGTGTTGACATCCTTTTCTTTTACTCCTATAGTTTCCTCGTGTGAAAGAAATCCGTTGTCCATTTATTTTAAATGGAAGGCTTAATCTGTAAGTAAAATGGTATGCCCATACCGGTCAACCAACAAGACAGGAGGAGTCAACATGTCAGATCTAAAAGAGTATTTAGGCCCATTATGGCGTGATGAAGCGCTCAGAAGGCTTCAGTCGGAACTTACCCCGGAAAAGATGAACAAGGTCACAACATCGATGTCCAACATTTATAAAAACTGTCCCGGCGGTGTGGAACTGTTTCTATTTATCGCATGTGAAGACGGGAAAGTTACCCGCGTGGAAACGGGAACCGGCGAGCCTCCCCAAGCCGAATTTAGAATCATCGGCAATTATGAAACTTTTGCCAGAATTTCCCGCGCAGAACTTGGTGCACAAAAGGCTCTGATGACCGGAAAACTTAAACTTAAAGGTAATTTGGCAAAAGCGCTCAAACTCGCAGCCGTGTCAGACCGACTTAATAAAGTTCTGGCTCAGATACCAACTCAGTATTAACCGAAGGGAGATAAATTATGCCCAGAATATTAGACCCCCAAGACAAGTATTACATAGACAATCCGGGACGCGTCAAGGCGATACAGGCCCAAATGCATAAGCGCGGCATTGATGTGTATCTCGGTTCGCGCATCCGTACAATGAGTTTTGTGATGGATACGTTCTGCCCGTGGAGAAGTTATATTGTCATTCCACCGGAAGGACAACCCACTTATTTTACGTTTGTTGTTGACGCGCTGCGTGTGGGTGATGAGACATGGATTGATGGTGACCATGTTCGCGCCTACGGACCGATGGGCGGTATGGATCAGGTTTCCGCTATCACTGATTTTATTAAAGACGAACTCGGCATCAAAAAAGGACGCATCGGCTATGAGGACGGGATTTCCGCCTATACAGCCGAAGGTAATCTTTCCCATTGGGAATACACTCATTTTAAAGACGCACTTCCCGGTTTTGAATGGGTCAATTCACACGATATTATTGATGCACTTTCTCTCATCAAAGATAAAGGCACTATTGAACGATTCCGTACCGCATCGTTGATTGTTGATGAAGGGCATAAAGCGGCGCGGGCAGCTCTGGAAAGCGGCGGTTACAGGGGAATGACTGAAACTGTGATTGCTGGTATCGCCGCGTTGGCCATGCGCAAAGCAGGCAGCGTGTCGGAATGGAATTTTGCCGGGCTTAATGAAATTTCCAGCGGATTCCGCACGGGCTTGGGCGCCTGTACGCCGCCTACCACCAAAGAGATCCAGGCAGGTGAACCGCTGATGCTGGATTTTCATGCAATGTTTAAACTGGCGCTGGGCGACCACTCGCATAATTATCTGATCGGGCCGGCAACAAAACGTCAACGCTGGCATGCGGATAATTTTGTCGCGATCATTCAGAAGGTAATTGATAATTATCACGCCGGGACAACACCCGGGACACTTGCTGCCATGATGATGGACTTTGCCGAATCCCGTGGATGCGGCGATTTTATCCAGCCGGCCTGTGAACACGGGATCGGTCTTTTTGGTGATGAGTGGAGGATCGGCGCTATTGTCAATCCCGACCTTCCCTATTGGACGGACCAGGATCACGTCTATTCAGAAAATGAAATGGTCGTCTGCGCAATGCAGTACGCCGCGCCGGAAGAGAACATCGGATTCCGTTATGAAAATGATATTGTCATCACCAAAGACGGTTGCGAGGTTTTGTCGAAATATCCGCTCGGTATTGAAGAAATTTCATAAAACCTGACAGGCATAAAATTTCAGGTTGTCAAAAGAGAATATGTGATGAAACTGTAAAAAGTGAAAAAACCTCAATTTTTACAAATGGCTTTAAAGGTCAAGGAAGATTGATAAAATGAAATCATTTTGGCTGTGTTTTGTGCCGCTTTTTGTGGCCGTTAACGCCATGGGTGTTTTGCCGGTGTTTATCAACCTGACGGAGGGTGTTGAAAAAAAGCAAGTCAGGAAAATCATTCTGCAGTCAATGGTAACAGCGTTAGTTGTGGCTATCGCATTCATCGCGGTGGGAATGTGGATCTTCAGGTTTTTAAATATCACCGTCGCCGACTTTATGATCGCGGGTGGTACGCTTCTTTTTATCATTTCCATTCGTGATATTCTTGTCGCCGAGAAAAAAACATCCATGGTTGATCAGGATAGTGTCGGTGCCGTGCCGATTGGTGTGCCGCTAATCACCGGCCCGGCCGTGTTAGCGACATCCCTGATTCTGATCAGTGAACACAGCGCAGTGATGACGTCACTGGCCCTTGCTGCAAATATTCTGATTGCGGGTGGAATGCTTTTCATGGCGCCGTTTATCAACCGGGTGCTGGGAAAAACAGGTTCAAAAACCATATCCAAAATCATCAGCCTGCTTCTGGCAGCTATCGGTGTAATGATTGTCCGCAGAGGCATTGCCATGTTTATCGCCGGAGGGATCCAGGTTTAATTCATCGGCTAAATGGCGTGTGGTGACAGGATCGGATTTGCGGGGTAATCCAGCCCGATCAGGCGGCGGACTGATTTCCGCCGCCGGCATCCTGTTCATGATTGCCTGGTCTCCCGCGTCCGGCTCAGCATCGGCAGCTAAGAGCGGAAACGCTGCTAGGGTACATACTTGAACGATACCCTCAACTTGACACGATATTCAACCACTTTATTTTTCTCGATTCTCATGTCCAGTTCCTTGACTTCCGCAATGCGGATTTCATTCAGGCTCTTGGACGCGGTTTCCACAGCCTTTTTAGCCGCGTCTTCCCATGATTTTTCACTGCCCCCGATAATTTCAATGACTTTATAAATGTTGCTCATGATCCTACTCCTTTCTGTTTGATGCGTTGAAAGCCTCTAAACGTCACACACCGGCTTTGGTGATCCGGTAACAATGGATAATGCCAGCTGTCCGTTGCAAGGATCCATGCCGAAATGCCACTGCCCGAAAAGGCGTCAACCGATGAAAACAAACGAAAAAATATTCAAATACAATATTGGAGAGAGTACTATCAGAAAATTAGGTAAAACCATTGGAGATCTGCATAATATCGCTTGGAAGATCGGATACAGGATGATGATCAAATGTGGCTGCTATTATACCTCTTTTGAGGAAATCGTCAATCAGAGAATGGAAACATCAGAGAATGGAAACAGGCTGATTGCTTTCGACAAACATTTGATTTTCAATGAAAATCAGCGTTCTTGTCCCCAGCGAGTGCCGGGGAAAGAATCTTATCAAAATATTTCAAAAGCGCTGTCTCAGGCCATGTATCGAAGAAACTTAATGCCCGCAAGACGAGCAGTTCGATGAAGAGCATGACGAGCAACCGGAGCTGTTGGATGCACTATTGCCCGCGGAAACGCCGGAACGCATGGAGGAGTATTTACCTTTTCCCACCTTGGAAACCAGCTTATGAGTCTTTTTAGATTTGCATTTCGGGCATACGGCGTTAGGCTTTTCGCTGAGGCTCAGCGTAACCACTTCAAATTGTTTTTTGCATTTATCGCATTCAAATTCGTATATCGGCATAACTTTTTATTCCTTACTTTTTCTTTCAATCTAGAGATTAAGACGGAAAATGTCAATACCTGCAAGGTAATTCGGGCCTGCAATTGTCCATTGACATAGCATGTCCTTCTTCTTATACTGCCATGAATGGAAAACATATTTTCTCCGCAAATTATTTGCTTTATCGAAAGGAAGTCATGAAGGAAAAAGGTAAATTAAAATCGATTTTTACGAAGTCAATTCATGCCGGAGAGGACCGGGCGCGCTATGCTGATTCCATTACCACGCCCATTGTTCAGTCATCCACTTATTCTTTTAAGGATAGCAAGGAAATCGAAGCTTACACCAAGAACGACAAAAAACGGTACGAGTACGGACGATACGGAAACCCTACAGAGAAAGTAGCAGAACGTCGCCTGGCAGAACTCGACGGCGCCGAGGAAGCCTTGATGTTTTCTTCGGGGATGATGGCGATTACCACAACCATCCTGGCGTTGGTGCAGTCTGGGGATCACATTGTCATTACCGATGATTGTTATGGGAAAACGTTGGAATTTTGCAGATCCTATCTCAAGCGGTTCGGCATTGAATGCACAATCGTGCCTTTTGGCGATTATGAGGTGCTGGATGCTGCTATTAAAAAAAATACACGTTTTATTTTTTCGGAATCGCCGACTAATCCGTATCTCAATGTGTTTGATATGGTTAAATTCAAACAAATCGGTGACAGACACAAAGTCATCACTATCATTGATTCGACATTTGCCACGCCGTTCAACCAGCGGCCGCTCGATTACGGAATAGACCTGGTAATCCACAGCGCGACAAAATATCTTGCCGGTCATAACGACATACTGGCCGGTGTGCTTCTGGGGAAAAAAGAGCTGGTCAGCAAGGTCCGCGAGCTGCACAAATCCATGGGCGGGGTCATTGATCCGCACTGCTGTTATCTGCTCTTGCGCGGGCTGAAAACATTTCCGCTGAGGGTAAAGGCGCAGAATGAAAGCGCGCTCAAGATTGCCGAATATCTGGAAGGGCATCCGAAGATTGAAAGAGCCTATTATCCCTTTCTGAAAAGTCACGCCCATTATTTGATCGCCAACGAGCAGATGAAAGGTGGAGGCGGCGTTGTTACCTTCACTGTCAAAGGCGATCTGGACGCGGCGAAACGGTTTATGGATTCACTCGAGATGATCTATATTGCACCCAGCCTGGGTGGCGTAGAGACGCTGATTACGCATCCCGCTACGGTGACCTATTATCGGTACACCAGAGAACAGCGCTATGAACTCGGAATTGTCGATAATCTTTTCCGATTGGCCGTCGGTATTGAAGATGTTGAGGATATTATAGCCGACCTCGAACGAGGATTTGCCAACATCTGATTGAATCGCCAATCTCCAACGACAAACCGTTTCAGGAGAGAATCCCGTGCTCTCCGATTATTTCATACCTAGTTCGTCCACCTTTATAATGCATTCGGAATAACGCTTTTGATCAGGACGGGGGTTTTTATGGCGGATGTAATCATTATCGGAGCGGGTTATGCCGGAATGAGCGCCGCGGCGCTTCTGGCTCACGCCGGCAGAAAAGTCGTTGTCCTGGAAGCATCAGGCATGATCGGTGGCCGGGCCCAATCTTACAGGGACGAACAAGGTTATACCCGCGAATACGGCGCTCATTCGCACAGGCTTGCGCATAAAGGCATCGCCAATGAGGTGTTCAAAAGACTTGGAGAAGAAATTGATTTTCTGCCCGAGACAAAAGATGCAAAGCTGATCTTTAAAGGCAGGCTATGGGAAAGACCTGAAGGCCCCATGGGATTTTTAAGAACACCGATGCTTTCATTTCGGGCAAGGCTTGTGCTCCTTGCTCTGCTGGCCCGAATCAAAAAGGCCGATCCTGCAGCATGGTATGACAAAACCCTGCTCGATTTTTATAAAACATCTTTTCAGCATCCCGAAGTTGAGGCATTTCTGCCGTTTCTCGGTATGACCATCATGTGCCCCGATTCCGATAAGGTCAGCGCCGGTGAAGTTATCGACTTTTTGCAAAGGGCGCTTGCGGCTGACGTCGGCGTTGGCGAGCCCAGGGGCGGCTCTGCCCGGATATTCTTGACGCTGAGTAAACATATAGAACAAGAAGGCCAGATCCACCTTCATGAAAAAGCTGAAGAGATTATCATCGAAAATGGACGGGTGACAGGTGTCAAAACAAGCAAGGCAACAATCCATGCCCCGGATATCATTTTTGCCGCCAGACTGCCGCTGGTTCTTGAACTGATCGACAACTCTCTTCTGCCTGCGGCTATGATCGATTACGCAAAAAATATTGAGAACAGCTCCAGTCTGGTCATCGATTTTATCACGGGAAAACCGATTACCAGCATTTGTTCCGGCATCCTTGGTGTTGATATTCCAATCTGGGCGCGCTTCCAATCTAATGCCGATAGTTCATTTACGCCGAGCGGGAAATATATGTCAACCTGGGGAATTATGCTCCCGTGGCATTTTGATGGCGATGAGAAGATCGTCCTGGAGGCGGAAACAAAACTTAAAAACACGATTGCAACTGTCTTCCCGGATTTTCTGAAGAGGGTTATCGAAGAGAGAAAGATCATTGTACCTGTGATGAATGGTAACGTCCTTACCCCGGCTCACTCCAAGCCTCACCGGCCGGATACCCAATGTTCTTTGATCCAAGGCCTCTATTTTATCGGCGACACGGTCAGAGGTGATGGATGCTCCGGTGACATCAGCTTTTCTTCAGCGATGAAAGCAGTTGATAAAATACTGGGCGCCCAGATAAAATGACCATGAACCTGGAAAACATATCTGCCATACTGGTTAATGCTTTAATCGCATTCGAAGAAGGGCTGCGTAAATTAAATCCTCTGGCCATTTCAGACATCCGGGATGAACTGACAGCCCATGTGCCGACGCTTGATGCCGCTCGGGCATTTTTATCGGCAGCCGATCAGAATGCCCCGCAGGAAAACGGACGTCAGGAATTTTTGCGTGCCTGTGATTTCATCCTCATAGCCATCAGAAATTTTGCCAATGGAGAAGATCTCCAGGCCGCCTATATTTCAGCGCTGCGTGCGGCGCGCAAATCCTGCCGGGCACAGGAAGCGCTGTTTCCCCTGTGCGGCGTTTTCCCTGCAGTGAATCGATACTTTCTGGAGCCGGGAGCAGCCTCGATTTTACTCCCCGGAAAAAAGACACAAAGTTATAAGACGGGACTTTTTCATTTCGGTGTGAATCAGAATCCGCATGCCCGGGGCGGTTATTCTCTCTACATTCCGGAAATCTATACACCAGAGCGCGCCTGGCCACTGGTTGTGGCCTTGCATGGCGGATACAGCCACGGGCGGGATTTCATCTGGTCATGGCTCCGCGAAGCCCGTAGCAGAGGTTTTGTGCTTTTCGCGCCAACCTCACAGGCTATGACCTGGTCGATTGCCAACGTTGAAGTTGATCACGAGCCTTTGAACCGCCATCTGGAACAAGTCTATTCGCGTGTCCATATTGACCGATCCCGTATTCTTCTGACCGGAATGTCCGACGGAGGAACCTTTGCCCTTGCTATGGGAATGTCCGGAAATATGTCCTATCAGGCCATTGCACCGGTTTCCGGCGCACTTCCCCCATTGGATATGCGTCAGGCGCGGGGAAAGCGTATCCTTTGGGTACACGGCGCACAGGATTGGATATTTCCTGTGAGTTGGACTGTTCAGGCCTGCCAGAATCTGCAACAATCAGGTGCTGACATCAAACTCAGGGTTATTGAGGATCTCTCGCATACCTATCCGCGTGAGGCAAACGACACGATCCTGCGGTGGTTTGAAATGGACAGCATCGGATAGCGGATTGCCGGGCAAAATGATGATGGGCAATGGAAAGAAGATATATTTTTGCCGTGATCATGATTGAAATCCAGACTCCACCTACCTA
>JAKLES010000041.1 GCA_022711575.1 Deltaproteobacteria bacterium
TATAATGCTGTTTCCGTTTCCGTGGTGCATCGTCGCAAGGAGATCGGCATTCTGCGAGCGCTTGGCTGTAAAAAGAAAGACATCCTATTGCTGTTTTTGGGAGAAACACTGGTCCTCTCCATCCTTGCATCTTCACTTGGTGTTGGATTCGGCCTGCTGCTGGCCAATACGCTGGTAGGAACATTCGGCAAGGTTGTTTCTGAAACCTTTGTGCGGACGTCCGTGACAGGACTCCATGTCACCTGGTTCTATCCCGTGATCGGTTTTGCAAGTGGTATTCTCGCCAGTCTCATTGCGGCTTTGTTCCCGGCCAGAGCCAGCAGTCGTATTACGCCGGCTTCAGCCATACGATCCGTCCCTTATGCCGAAGAGACATTTTTTACCACGAAACGCCTGAATTATGCAGGGGTATTGTGTTTGCTTCTCTCCATCCCCATATTTGCGATGTATGATCTGGTGGGTGATTCTCCCCTCACAAAGCAAAGAACACTTTTATTGGTTGCCCAGCTCATGTTTGCCATCGGGATATCACTATTTACCCCGGCATTTCTGAAAGGGTTTGTCACAATATTCAACCGTTTCTTTTCTTCCAGTCTGGGCACAGCAGGAAGACTGGCAGGTCTCAACCTCCGGAAGAATTTGACACGGAATGCCGTGGCGGTGGCAGCTGTTTTTTTCGGCATCTCGGTATTTGTCGCCAGTTCAGGTTATGTGCACAGTGTCAAGCAGTCGGCGATAAGGTGGCTGGATTCAATCATCCAGGCCGATATTATTATATCCTCAGGCCATCCCGGCGCCAGCGCCAATGCCCAGGCCATACCCATACCGGTTGAGCTGGCGCGGAAACTGGAACAAGTTCCAGGAGTTCAGTCTGTGGGTGTCTGGCGCAGGGTCTTCATGAATTATAACGGCAGGATGGTACTCCTTTCGGCTTCTGATTTAGCTCGTTACCCGGAGCAGCGTAAAGAACAAAACATCCGCAGTCGTCCAGTGCGTTCATGGTCTGAAAAAGGCAGCGTGGTCGTGAGCGAGCCGTTTGCCGCCATTTTCAAGGTCAAAAAAGGGGACTCGATCACGCTTCCCACGCCTGCGGGACCTGTCGGGTTCCGGGTGGATCAAATTGTGGTGGATTACACAAGCGACAGCGGGGTGGTCGGCATGGACCTCCGGACCTACCAGCATCATTGGGGCGATAGGCTTTGCAATGCATTTTTTGTGAATGTTAAGCCGGGCACAAAGGTCCAAGAAGTTCGAGATGAAATTCAGAACAGATTTGGCGTTGATCGCAAACTCTATGTCCTCTCTGCGTTGGATTTCAAAAATGAGATCCGAAAGGTATTGGACGATATGTTTATTTTCAATTACGCCCTAGATGTCATCACTTTAGCGATTGCCTGTCTGGGAATTATTGTTGCTTTGCTGGCATCAGTGCTGGAAAGAACGCGTGAAATAGGCACCCTGCGCGCCATCGGCATGCTGAGAAGACAGATATACGGGGTCGTGATTCTGGAATCCACTCTCATGGGGCTGGCAGGCGGCATTCTCGGGTCAACGGCGGGAATTGTTGCCGGCTGGATAAATCTGGAAGGATTTTTCGTTGCGAATATAGGTTCCGCCAAGTATTATTTACCTTTCAGCGCGATCCTTTGGGCGTTGCTCCTTTCGGCGGGACTGTCCGCACTGGCCGGAATGATTCCGGCGCGGAAAGCTGCAAATACTAACATTGTGGAGGCTTTGGCATATGACTAATGCACGGATTGTCTTCTTACTCTTTACACTCTTGATCATGGTATCCTCTTCTGCATATGCAATGAACGGACGCGATGTATTCGAAAAAGTGCATGAGCTGCGTGCCCGGATGCTCGATCAGAAAACAGAGGCCACCATGGTTCTTCATGACAGGGGAGGAGGGAAACGTACCCGCACGCTTACCGAATACGGCAAAAATGCATCGCCCGAAGCCTACAAGGCACTGTTGATCTTCAACTCTCCCGCGGATCTGAAGGGTGTCGGATTTCTGGTTCATGCCCGTACTTTCGCCGAGAAAAATCTCTGGGCTTATTTCCCGGAATACAAGCGTGTGCGACGCATTCCCACGTCGGCACAAGACGACTCGTTTTTCGGATCCGACTTTTCCTACGATGATTTCAGCGGGCCACCGAGCCTGGACGATTATTCATTCAAAATCCTTCGGGAGGAGACCGTAGACGACAAACCCTGCTACATCGTTGAAGTTACTCCTAAGATACCCCGCAAATATACAAGGTATATTGCCTGGGTGACCAAAAACCTCTGGGTTACCGCCAGAATAGAATATTACCGCGAAAAGGAGTTGTACCGATCCGGGACCTTCAGGAATATTCGTCTGATCGATGGTATCCCGACACCTTTCAACCTGGAGATGGAGAACCACAAGACCAAGCATAAAACCGTGTTGACCATTGATCAAATTACTTATCGAACCAGGTTTCCCAATGAGATGTTTACACAAAGGTCTCTGGAGCGAGGCGCAAAGTAGTTGGATAATTCTATATCTTAAATTTTTGAGATTTGTTAATTTTATAAGGTTAACCTATCGGGGGGATATCATGAAAAGAGCATTGATCGTGGCTTTTCTTCTTGTTGTTTTTTCTTCTGTCTGTTTCGCGGAAGATTTGCTTTCAGTTTCCGGTAGGATGAATCTGCGGGGAGTCCTGCCGTTACACAACAATGAAACTGCAACGGAATATCCAAGCCTTCTCGGAAGATTGAAGGTTGATACGACACCCCCGAAATGGCGTTTTCATATGTGGTTGGAAGGAGGTTGGGATGGGAGCGCTGATTTGAAAGCTGAAGGCCATTCCGTTCTCAAAGGGTGGAGCGAAGTTTACCAGAGCACCCCACTTTTTTTGGAATTTAAGGAATTGTATGGTTCCTATTCCAATAACTTTCTTGAACTTCGGGCCGGCATTCAGCGTTTTGCATGGGGTAGGCTTGATGAATACCCTATCAATGATCTGCTGAACCCCTGGGACTATACGCAATTTCTGAGAAAATCACTGGAAGACAGAAAAATAGGTGTTCCATCAATATCCGCTCGCCTAAACAAAAGAGATTGGAACATGGAGTTGGTTTGGGTGCCCCTCTTGGTTCCCTATCGACTTCCGCTTTTTACAGAACGCTGGTCGGTTTTTCCAGAAATTGCGACTTTGGCAGAAAAATATGATGCCGAAATTATCCATCAAAACGGTGATCTTCCATCGCGTAACATGGAGAACAGTTCCGTAGGCTTACGTATCCAAAGCTCGGGCACTGTGGATTGGGGTGTCACCTTGTTTCACGGCTACGACCTTCGTCCTGTTTTTAAGACTACGGAATCGGTCATTTCCCTGATATCCGGTCAAGTTGTTGTCAATCCTGGGGCAGAACCGGACTTTCACAAGATGTCGTCCATCGGTATTGATGCGGCATTCGTCAAGGGTGACTGGAGCTGGCGTGCCGAAGCGGCTTATGCGATTGGCCGCTACCATAATACCCGATACGAGCTGTGGGGATATCCGTCCACCCCCTCGTTGGGCACTTACAAACTGAACTCCAACGAGCATCAGAGTGATACTGTTGCCTACGGCATCGGAGTTGATTATCGGTTGTTCGAAGATTGCCTGCTTACCATGCAGGCCCAACAAACACTAATCAACGACAGACCCGACACCCTGTATGATCGGCAATTTGAGACCATTATTTGGGTCAACCTTAAGAACTTTTTTATGAATCAGAAGATCGAGACCAATCTTAATCTTGCCTACAATCCGGAGCATGGCGATACCATGACAAAAGTAAATGCCTGGTATGTGTTTACGGATGCATGGAAGGTGGGGATAACCGCAACAGGGTTCGATGGCCCATCTCAGTCGCTGTTTGGCAGGTACTCGAAAAATGATCAGGTGGAAATCGATGTTATCTTCTCATGGTAAGCCGTATTTCTACTACCTGGAGAAATAAAAAATCCTTGTGCGCCCGGCAGTATTCGTGGTGACGAGTTTATCCACACGATAGCGAGAAATAAGAGGATCAATCTTTTACATTTGATTCAGTTCATTCCAAATCTGATTGGATTTTTTTAATCGCTCCTGACCGGTGAAGTTGGGCAGCGTTATGGAGCGACACGATGTATGAAATGGGTCGCAAAAAAGTGCTGAATCTCCCGGCAATAACGTTTATCGCCATTGGTTTCATGATCGGCGGGGGCGTTTTCGTATTCACCGGGATCGTCCTAAAGATTACAGGCAAGTCATTGCCTCTGGCCTACGGTCTAGCGGGCATCCCAGTTTTCATCAGCATGCTCCCTCTGGCCATGTTGGGTGCTGCCATTCCATCAACGGGGGCGAGCTATAAATATCCCGCCCGAATGGTCTCACCGCTTATGGCCTTCATTGCCGTATGGGTCTATGCACTGACCTCTTTTTTTGGTCAGATTCCGCTGTATGCCCTAAGTTGCGCAACCTATGCCGGATTTTACTTAAAAGGCCTGCCCCTGCAATTGACGGCTGCCGGGATTTTAACCTTTTTTTTCATCATCAATGTCCTGGGCATTAGGATCGCGGTCATCATTCAAGGTGTTCTGGTGATTATTCTCCTGTCAGCCTTGGGGATTTATGCCTATCGGGGGATTGGCGTCATGGAACCGGGCGCATTGACACCGATCATAGATGCATCGGTAACAAACATCTTCCTCGGCATGGCGCTTTTGTCGTTTACCTATTTCGGGGCCAACGGGATCATCGAACTAGGCGGGCAAATCAAGAATCCCGGTCGAGTGATTCCGTGGGCCTTCGCCATGGCCTTTGCCGTTGTGGGCATTGTCTATGTTACCATAGCTGTGGCAACGGTCGGGAGTGCTCCGCTTGCGCAAATTCTCGACGAGAAAGAAGCGCTGATCACCGTGGGCAGGTCCATCCTATCTCGCGGGGAAACGGTATATTTTGTCTTCTGCGGCGCCATTCTCGCCATTGCAACTACTCTCAATGCCCTGTTCATTGTCGGTACAAAGTCCCTGCTCATGATGGTAGAAGACGGGCTTCTCCCATCGTGGTTGGGTGTCCACGGCAAAAGATTCGGTACACCTTATCTGTTTTTGATCCTCATCTGGATTTGCAGCCTCATCGGCGTATACGCTGGTTTAGATATTGAGACCCTCGCCTCTTATGCTGCTATGGGGGGACTGCTGATATTTTTCCCTATCCAGATCGCATCGCTGCGCCTGCCGCGACTTTATCCCGATCGCTACAAGACATCCCCGTTCAAGCTTACGGGCTTCCTTTTCTGGTTTTGTCCCATCGTTGGCATGGGTGTCGCCCTTTTCTTCAGCCTTGCCATTTTGAGCGACCTCAAAACTCCGGCCCGGATCATCGTCTTTATGTTGTTTATTCTGTCGGGAATCATCTACTACTGGCTGCGCCTTCGTTTTCTGGCCAAGCGGGGCATTCATCTTGCCGATCTGTTGCATAAAGATGATTTTAATGATTAAACACAGCCACTCCTGATGTGTTTTAAGTATGAGATCTTAGATCTGAATACCTCTTGATTCCATGTTAACGGGATTACGGCGCTTCCCGAAGAAAACAGGCTTGCTATGCTGAACGTTTTGCAGGCGAAATAAATTGACAGACAAACGGAACTTACCTATACAGTCTGTCGCAAGGAATGTTTTAGTAAAGATGAATGATGAAAACAAAAGCCATACGCAAGAATCTTCATCGCATGTTCTCCTCCGAGAAGCGCGATTGGATGATGATGGGCAGATATGTGTCTTGATGCGAAGCATTTCCATGCCTGGAAGCATCTCACTGACAGTTGATTGTGAACCGAGTTTCTTCAAGGCCATCGAAGTTGAAGGAAATACGCGTCGAGTGATTGTAGGGGAGTCCAATCGACAGATCGTTGGCGTTTGTTTAATGGCGAAGCGCAGAATGTTTCTTAATGGAACTCCCACGGATGTGGGTTACATGAGCAGTCTTCGCATACAACCACTCATCCGAAGCAAAACCCACATTATCCAAGGCGTTCAAATCTTCAGGCAGTGGCACAAAGAAAGCTTTGGTGTTCCATTCTACCTATTCGCGGTATTACAGGACAACCTGGCTGCAAGGAATGTTTTGACAAGCGGTCTTTTCGGATTGCCGGTAAGCAAGGAGGTTGGCACATTGTATGCTGCTGCAATTCCTCTGATCAAACGTTGTTCACCTTGTCTTCCAGATGGGATTAGAGTTGTGCGAGGCGGTGCGGTTGGAGCCGTCAAGATTGCTGAATTTCTAAATCGCGCCGGAAGCGAGAAACAGTTTTACCCCGTATATACGGCAGATGATATCTTGGCGGATAATCAAATTCTTCAAGGGCTTCACCTCGATGATTTTTATATCGCCATATCAGGAGATCGTATCGTGGGTGTAATCGCTTGCTGGAATCAGCTATCGTTTCGCCGAACGCTGGTAACCGGGTATTCAGGATATATGCGATGGCTGAAGCAATTAATTGCTCCTTTAGTCAAGGCATTGCATATGGCGCCGATTCCCAATCCCGGTGAGGCTTTCAAAAATGTGTTTGCTGCCTGCATCGCCATTGCAGGGAATGATCAGCGGATATTCAAGGTATTGTTAGATACTATTCTGCAGGATGAATATAATACCGGCAAAACGTTTCTCATGTTTGGCTTAATGGAGGGTGATCCATTGCTGCCGGTGCTGCGCAAGTATTTGCATGTTCCGATACGGACCTGTATCTATGCGTGGGCGTGGGACGGTCTCGATGCTGTAAATCAACTGGACGGAAGGCTTCCATATCTTGAATTGGGTGGGTTATAACTGCTCAGATGATTTTTCATCATGGCTGAACCAGCGGAAATGCTTATCATGCTTGAAATGTACGAAAAAGGCAGAGTCATTGCTGACTCTGCCTTGGCGTTTATTGCCAATTTAATATGCCAGAATCCCATTCGTAACTAGCGTCACCATCTGTATCGGCAATGATGTGATAGGTAGAGGCAGAAAGAACGATAAGCTGAGCAGAAGTATTGTTGCCTCCGGTTGTATCCATCTTACCCGTTACGCCTAGGACACCCGCGGCTGGTGTGGCACTATCACTGTTGTATCTGAAAGATGTCAACGTTGATAAGGTTACATATCCATAATCAGGATGATAAAATTTACCAGAAAGTGAAAAGTCTTTGTAACTTGTTCCGTCTGTTGTCTCAATTTTATATGTATTCCACCAAAATACTTTTTCGGATATATTGTCTTTTGACAGAACGTCATAAGAGATTGTATGAGGGTTAACAGAGTAGTCAACGTCCACTTGACCCTTCAAGGTAAAATCCTTACTTCCCTTTGTATAAGTGATGGCATTAAATGATATAGCAAGCGAGATAAAATCACTGGTGTCTTTATTAAGACGCCCGGAAAAACTAGCGCCACCTGATAATATGTTATTTTCTTCGCAATATTTATCAAATGTTAGTGAACCGGAAAAATTCCCTGTTAGGTTGTTATAGCTTGTTATAGTGTAGGACGCAGTTCCTCCGCAACTACCAGGGAAACTGCCTGATGGACTCACAGCAGCTCCGGCGCCTATAATCACTGCTGAGGCAAATTCGCCGCCTTGATATGCTGCCTTGGTAATTTCTGCAGCGTTATTTGATGTAATAGCAGCCTCTGTTTTGCTCCCGCTGTAATTTATTGTACTGTTGCTCTGTTCATCGCCCCCGCCACCACATCCGGTAAGCAAGATTGTCAAGCTAAAAAACAAAATTGCACCAAGAGCAAAAATAAAGCGAAATTTTTTCATAATAATACCTCGAGAGCCTGAATAGCATTGATAAGGTATTGTTTCTGCGTATTTGACCTATAGGAAGTTTGGTCTTGGATGTCAAGGAAATATTAAAGCAAAAGGTGGGGTACGGAACTACTGTTTGTCGTCGGGAGCAAATTGCGTACATGACGATTGAACTGTTGTGTGAACCGGGAAAATAAGAAAAACTATATTTCAGAATATTTGAATACACCGAATAAACCGAAAATGACTACCGTGAAGTCATCAGCTTGGCATTTAATCGTTTTAAACGATGCGACAAAGAGTCTCTTTCTTCTCCGGAAAACGTGTTGTCCCCGGCCAGAGCGTTAC
>JAKLES010000042.1 GCA_022711575.1 Deltaproteobacteria bacterium
CCGTATTGCATTACCATGTTTGAAGACAGCATCCGGACGCTCAACGTCGACGATCGGATTCAGGTAAAGGATGTCGCGGAGCTTTTCCTGGAGAGTTTGGGAGTTAATATGGATGAGGTCATGGCGGGTGGAGCCGACCTTAACTTTACCTGCAAAATATAAAAAGAATTGCCAGGAAACGGCATCATGATTTTGAAGTAAATAAAACCAGGAGCGTTTATGAGCAGAATTGGTGTGTTTGTTTGCCACTGCGGTTTGAATATAGCCAAGACGGTGCGGGTCAGCGAACTGGCCCAGTTTGCGTCCACACTGCCGGACGTGGTTGTCGCGAAGGATTATAAGTTCATGTGTTCCACGCCCGGTCAGGAAATGATCGCCCATGATATCAAGCAGCATAGACTGGATCGCATCATTGTGACGGCCTGTTCGCCGTTGATGCACGAGCAGACGTTCCGCAAAGTCCTGGCGGCTTCCGGTCTGAATCAGTATCTTTTAACCATCGTCAACATCCGCGAACAGGTGTCCTGGGTCACCCATGACATTGAAGAAGGCACGGCCAAAGCCAAAGCGCTGTTAAACGGTGCGGTTTACCGGTCGCGTCTTCTGGCGCCGCTCACTTCGCGCGTGATAGACGTCAATGACGATGTCATGGTTGTCGGCGGCGGCATTGCCGGGATTCAAGCGTCGCTGGAGTTGGCAAACACGGGCAAAAAAGTCTATCTGGTGGAAAAGAATTCCACCATCGGCGGCCACATGGCGCAGTTTGACAAAACCTTTCCCACCCTGGATTGCTCCGCCTGTATTCTGACGCCCAAGATGGATGCCGTCCTGCAACATAAGAATATTACGCTGATGACCTACTGTGAAGTTAGCGAGGTCAAGGGGTTTATCGGCAACTTTGATGTCACTATCCGGCAGAAAGCCCGGTATGTCGATCACAGCAAGTGTAACGGTTGTCTGGCCTGTACGGAAAAGTGCCCCGGCAAGGGGTTATCCGAATGGGACGAAGGCCTGGTGAATAGAAAGGCTATTCACATTCCCTTCCCGCAGGCAGTTCCGCAAAAACCGGTTATCGATCGAGACGCCTGTACTTTCTTTAAAAAAGGAAAATGCCGTCTGTGCGAAAAAGTCTGTGAGCACAAGGCCATCGATTTCGATCAGCAGGATACTTTTACCACGGTGAAAGTCGGCGCCGTAATTGTGGCAACGGGCTATGATCTGATGGACACCAAACCGCTGATCCAGTATGGTTACGGCAAATATCCAGGGGTCTATAACGCTCTGGAAATCGAAAGGCTCTTTAATTCCACCGGTCCGACCGGCGGCAAGGTAACGCTGCGCGACGGCCGGGAGCCCAAGGCCATAGCCATTTTGCACTGCATCGGCAGCCGCGATAAAAATCATTATGAACATTGCAGCCGCGTCTGCTGTATGTATTCGCTCAAATTCGCGCATCTCTTCAAGGAAAAAACATCCGCCGACGTTTATCAGTTCTATATTGATATGCGGGCCGCGGGCAAAGGCTATGAAGAATTTTACAACCGCATCATCGAAGAAGATGTGAAATTTATCCGCGGCAAAGGCGCGCGTGTATCAAAGAGCGCCGAAGAACCGGACCGTTTGATTGTCGAAGCGGAAGATACGATTACCGGCAAGTTTGTCCAGTTGCCCGTGGACATGGTAGTGCTTTCGCCGGCCATGATTCCGCGGTCGGATACGGAGAGCATCAAACGGCTCTTTAATTTGAGCACAGACAAGTATGGCTTTTTCATGGAACGGCATCCGAAGCTCGCGCCTCTGTCCACCATGTCCGAAGGTATTTTCATTGCCGGGGTTTGTCAAAGTCCGAAAGATATTCCTGATACCGTGGCGCAAGCCAACGGCGCGGCGGCGGAAGCCTTGACGATTGTCGAGAAAGATAAATTGGAATTGGAGGCGACCACCGCAATGGTCAATCCGGCTTCGTGCTGCGGCTGTCAGAACTGCGTGCGCGTCTGTCCCTATGGCGCGCCGGCCTTCAATGAGACAAAGCGCGTTTCAGAAATCAACGAGGCGTTATGCAAAGGCTGCGGTCTTTGCGCGTCCGTCTGTCCGTCCGCGGCGATTATCGCCAGACATTTTACCAATGATCAAGTGCTGGCGGAGATGGAAGGCCTCATGGAATTCTAGGAATTTTAGAAAGGAATTTTTTCATGTCATTTGAACCGAAGATATTGGGTATTGCCTGCAACTGGTGCACCTATACCGGCGCGGATTTGGCCGGAACCACAAGGTTGCAGTATCCGCAGAATCTGAGAGTTGTCCGGGTGATGTGTTCCAGCCGGATCAATCCTTCATTTATATTCCGGGCCTTTCAATTAGGTGCGGACGGCGTCTTGGTCGGCGGCTGCCATCCCGGAGACTGCCATTACAATACCGGCAATCTCTATGCCCGCAGGCGTCTGGCGGTGACCAAAAAGATTCTGGAGTTTTCGGGAATCGAGCCGGAGAGGTTCCGGGTGGAATGGATTTCTGCATCCGAAGGCAACAGGTATGCCGAAGTGGTGACGGAATTTACGGAACAGGTAAAGCAACTGGGCCCCCAGACCAAGTTCAAGATTTCACGATAGCATTGGGAGAAAATATGGCAAGCAGCTTTAAGCAGATTGAAGATAAACTGAAGACCGAGGCGAAAAAGCTTCTGAAGACCGGCCAAGTGAGCGTGGTGCTGGCTTACGGCAAAGGGTATGACGATAATCATCCCATGCCGTATATAGCCAAATTGCCATCCGACGCGGACAATATCGTCTTTAACGAATACTGTACGCATAATTTGGCCCGGTATCTGGTCCGGTATCCGAAGGGAACAAAAATCGCCGTTGCCGTCAAGGCGGCGGACAGCCGTGCTGTGATTCAATTGATTCAGGAAGAAAAAGTCAAGCGGGAAGACCTGATCCTTCTGGGTCTTCCGGCTTATGGCATGAAAAATTCCAAAACAGGGGAGATCATTGACAGCCAGACCACCTGCGGTTTGTACAATCCTGTTTTATACGATACTCTGCTGGGTGAAGAAGTGCACGGGCAACCCGTCGTTTCACCCTATGACGTCTTGGCCCAATATGAGGCAATGGACAAGGATGCGCGTTTTGAATTTTGGAAAAAGGAATTTGATAAATGCATTCGCTGTTACGCCTGCCGCAAAGCTTGTCCGATGTGTTACTGCGATCCCTGCTTTATCGACCAGAATAATCCCCGATGGGGAGAGAAGTCGCCCCAATCCCACGGCAATCTGATGTATCACCTGACGCGGTTTCACCATCTGGCCGGCAGGTGCATTGACTGCGGCGAATGTTCACGCGCCTGCCCGGTGGATATTCCTCTGTATCTGTTTCACAAGAAAGTGGCCAAAGAGTGTGAGGAAATGTTTGGCCAGGCCTCGGGCATGCGTATTGACGACAAGCCCGTCCTGGTGAATTTCCGGGTTGACGATTCCGACAAAATTTTGGAATAAGGAGTTTTCTTGTGTTGAAAAAAACGACCATCGATAAATTACCCGATTTGGCTGCCCATCTTATGGAGCAAGGAACGCTCCTGGCGCCTGTTCAGGAAGCCGCCGGTTTCAATTTCCAGGTCATTGCCGACGCCAAGCAGGTGGATTTGAATTTTCACAATACCGTTCTCAGTCCGAAAGCGGCTTTCTTTCCCCAGATGGAGGACTTTGTCCGATACCAGACTGGCAAATCCATTCTGGAAGCCGTGCCGGTGGAACTGAATTTAAAACCGACGTTTCTTTTCGGCGTTCGTCCCTGCGACGTGAAAAGTTTCACGATCATGGATATTCATTTTTCCGGCACTGGTTTGGTGGACCCTTACTGGCAGAAAAGAAGGCAAGCCGCAACAATCTTCGGTTATGCCTTTGATCTGGACCAGCCCGCTCAGGCGGAAGAATTTTATAAGACGCTGGGCATCGGTGCCGCCGACCCGGATGGCAGCGATGTTTTCATGATCAGAAAGGGCGGGGACCTCTTGCTGAAAGGCGTGACGCTCAAGGGAGAAAAACTACTGACCCAACTGAGCCTTCTGACGGCGGCTTCCGCTGATGAAGAAAAATATTTTGAGGATTACATCATCCGCGGACGCGATTTCAAAACCCGTTTTACCTTTTTGGCGGATAAGAACATTGCCAAGAAATTAGAGGATATTTTTCACGACAGTGATTTCTGGATGAAGGTATCCGGTGCCTGTTTAAGCTGCGGCGTCTGCACCTTTGTCTGCCCCAACTGTTACTGTTTTGATATTTGCGACGAGACACTCTTCAGCCAGGGCATCCGCCGCCGGGTTTGGGACGCCTGCATGTTTACCGACTTTACGCTCGAAGCCAGCGGACACAATCCCCGGACGCAGGTCTTTCAAAAGTTGCGGCAGAAGATCAAGCACAAATATTCCTATCACGTGAGGAAGTACGGCGTGATTTCCTGCGTCGGCTGCGGCCGTTGCACGAAACATTGCCCGGTGAATATCGACATTTTCTCTATCGTGGAAGAAGCGATGAAGGCCTGACGGCTGAGGGACGTTGCCGCGGGAGAATTTTTGAAATATGCAAAAAAATGATTTGAGGAATAATCATGAGTTCTAACAATCCATACATCCCCATGCCCGTTGAGATATCCAACATCACGAATGAAGTGGATACGAACGACATCAAGACCTTCCGTCTGACTTTCCTGAACAAGGAAGACGAAAAAAAATTCAAATACCTGCCCGGTCAATTTGCAGAGCTGTCCATTTACGGCAAGGGGGAAGCGCCTATCGGGATCGCCTCGTCGCCGACTGAAAAGGGCTATGTGGAATTTACCGTTCAGAGAGCCGGCACCATTGTGCCGGGTCTGGTCACGGCTGCGCTGCATAATATGGAGACGGGCGGCAAAATCGGATTGCGGGGCCCGCTGGGACATCCCTGGCCGATTGAGTTTTTGGAGAAAAAGAATATCGTGATTGTCGGCGGCGGATTTGCGTTTACCACTCTGCGCTCGCTGATCAACTACATGCTGCATCCGGATAACCGGTCGCGTTTCGGGAGGATCACGGTGATTTACGGCGCCAGGACGCCCGGTCTGCTTTTGTATAAGGACGAACTGGCTGCTTGGGGAAAACGGGAGGACATTAAAACCATCATCACCGTCGATAAAGGCGATGAAACGTGGACGGGCCGGGAGGGCTTTGTGCCCGCCGTATGCAAGGAAGTGGCGCCGTCTCCCTACAATAAAGTGGCCGTCATTTGCGGCCCGCCGATCATGATAAAATTCACCCTGCCGGTCTTTTTTGATTTGGGCTTTTACAAGGAAAATATTCTGACGTCGCTGGAGATGCGCATGAAATGCGGCATCGGCAAATGCGGCCGTTGCAACGTCGGCTACAAGTACGTTTGTTCGGATGGCCCGGTATTTTCGCTGGCGGAGTTGGAAGAACTGCCCCGCGACTTCTAGGTCATTGTCCGGTAAAGGAAATAGAGGCCGAAACCGATCAGGAACAAGCCTGCGATTAATGAGACCATGCGGGTCATTTGTTCATTGATGATCTTCTTTCCCCAATGCAGGGCAGCCGCCAGAAAAGACACCCACAGAAAACAGCCCAACAGAATAGACAGACAGGATAAGAATGCAGAGAAGTTCGTTTTAATCGATCCCTGCGATACCATGAGCGCTCCGAAGACTCCGGTCCACCAGACGATCGTCATCGGTGAGGAGATTGCCAGCGCGAAGCCCGCAATAAATGCATGCTTGAAGATGCGTCGTTTTCGGGTATCAATACTGATTGCCTTTCTGAAATAATCCCGAACACTCATTACGCCCAGATATATCAGAATAAAACTTCCCGCGATTCCCAGGAAATAAATTATGAACACGTTATTCAGAAAAGCCGTCAATCCGAAAAAAATCAGCGTCAGGTAGGTGGCATCGGCGCATATCGCGCCCATACCTGTGAGAAAAGCCTGCCGGAATCCGGAATTGAGCCCCCGCTTGATGATTTCCACATTGACCGGCCCGATCGGTGCGGCGAGGGTTAAACCCAACAGGATGTTTTGCAGCAGCGTGAATTTTTCCACATCAAGACACTTTACTATTGAATATCTTTTTATTATTGATTTTTTATAACGATTGCTTTAACGTTCGTCAATTATTTTTTAAGGAATAGAATATGAAGTATTCTCAATCACCGCTCCGACATGGATATGCCAATCAGATGCTGGCTATCAATTTGGCATCGGGTGGTATTACAATCGATCCGCTTGATCCGGAAATCCGGGATTTCTTTATAGGCGGCAGGGGTCTGGGGCTTTATTTACTGCATCAGCACGTCACCGCTAAAACGACTGCCTACGATCAGGAAAATCCATTGATCTTTTCGCCGGGGCCGCTAGGCGGTATTCCGCAGTTCCCCGGAACAAGCAAATGCATGGCGATTTCTCTGTCGCCGCTGACCCATATCCCGGGAGTATCCAATTTTGGTGGTCATTTCGGCGCCTATCTGAAGTATGCCGGATTCGATGCGCTAACCATTTCCGGCATTGCCGAGCATAACAGCATGATTGTAATTGACGGATTTAAACAGGAAATCACGATCAGGCCCGTTCCTGCGGCTGATCAGGTCTTCAAACTGGAACATGCCATTGTCGATCAGTTTTTAAGTGAAGGCCGTGAGAAAAAGGACATCACTTTTTTAACCACCGGTATCGGTGCGGCCAATACCACTTTCGGCTGCATCAACAGCCACTATTATGACGCCGCCAAACCGGTTGATGGGATAAAAGGCCTTTTCCGCACCAAGCAGGCAGGACGCACGGGTCTGGGCACTGTCATGAGTCATAAGAATATCACCGCGATAGTCGTTCTGGCTGCTTTTCCTCACGGAAATAATCCTTATGGCGCCGCGAATTGGGACAAAGTGAAAGAAGCGGGACTGAAGCTGCACAGGATCGTTAAAGACGTCGATCCGCAAGCGCTGCAGATGCACTTGAAAGGATCGGCCGGCTTGATTTCTTTTATGAATAAAGATGAGTATCAATCCCTGCCGGTGAATAATTACCAGTATGGTTCGCACCCGAATGCAGGACAAATCTGCGGCAAAACCTATGCGGAGCGCCTTTTTGATCACCGGGGCATGGATGGATGTTTTCCCGGCTGTAATTTACGCTGTACAAAGGGCGGATGGGTCATGCTGACCACGGGTGAACATTGCGGCTGTAAGGTCTGGGTGGATGGACCCGAGTATGAAACCGCCGCCGGTTTCGGATCCAATCTCGGCATGTGGCATCCCGAATTCATCATGGAAGCCAACTGGCATTGTGATAATTACGGCATTGACACCATCACGACGGCCGTCATCATGGCCTTTCTAATGGAATGCTACCAGCGCGGATACCTGATAAAGGAAGACACGGAGGGTTTTATGCTGACCTGGGGCGATGAGCAGGCCGCGTTGCAGTTTATCCACGACCTTGCCCGCCGCAAAACAGCATTGACCAGTACCGCCGGCCTGGGGATGGTGGAATTGATGGCCTGGGTTGCTGAAAAATATGCGGACAGAACCGGAAAGCCCGATCCGATGAAGGAACTGCAGAAGTTTGCCATGCAGACTAAAGGACTGCCTTTTTCTCTCTACCGGACGCATCGTTCCTTATCCATGCAGGCTTCCTACGCGGCGGCCAGCGACATTGGCGCGCATCACGCCGCCGCCTGGCTGGTGAAAGTGGATCTGCTGGGGGCATTTCCCACGTTTGAAGACAAGGCCCGTGCGCTCATCACCTATCCCCGAGTACGTCTGGGCAATGATAATCTCGGATTGTGCAAACTGCCCTGGGTAGATGTTTTTAATCCTGATTCTCTTCAGCGCAAAGACACGGATATCTATATCAATCCGGCATCACAGGAGCTCTATGCGGATTTTTACAACGGCATGCTGGGTACCACACTGACTTGGGAGCAGATTTTTGAGCAGACAGACAGGGATATCAACCTGCAGCGGGTCATGAATGTTCTGTCCTTTGGCGCGTCAACCGGCGATCGCGACTGGATTCCCGATCGGGCCATCGG
>JAKLES010000043.1 GCA_022711575.1 Deltaproteobacteria bacterium
CTCTTCACCGGTGATTATTATAAGGGAATCAATGGTGCCAACAGCGTTGATAACAATTTCCTGGTCATCAATAAGTTGACGCTGACGTTCTAAAACAGATTGATAATCTGACCACTTTCAATCTGAGAAAAATTTAAATCCCCACAGGTTTTCGCCCGTGGGGATTTTTTTCGCCTTCCTCAATACGCTTTTGCTGGCCGGACAAAGCCTGTATGCCCTGTTATCCTTGATGTACCATTTAATGAAGGAAAATACGGCATCAAATTTAAATTGCATTCACCGGGAACATGAAGTACATCTTATAAAAATCTTTGTTTATTAAAAGTTTAAATCCAATTGTCATTGATCCGCCGGGAGGTCATGAAGTGAATTTTAAGATAATTTTGTTGATCGTTGTGGCCGGTCTTGCCGTCATTTTTATCACACAAAATGTGTCTGCTGTTACTGTCAGTATTTTCTTTTGGTCAATTTCCTTGTCTCTTGCCCTGCTGATTTTTTTTGTGCTGGGTATGGGTTTTGCTCTCGGGTGGTTTTTGCACAGCTTTCTAGCGTATCAAAAAATTAAAAAAGAAGTGGCCGGCATTCAGGCAGACATGCGTTTAAAGAAATGACGAGGCAGGGAGGATTTAATGACCGGGCAAGAACAGGATTTGTTTTTAGAGCGTGTAGCCGGGATTCTGATCCGGTGCTTTTTGATGACCATCGCTTTACTTTTCATCTGGTTTATCTTTTTTGTGTTGGCGGGCGGATTTGTTTATGAGCTGCATTCCAGATGGTTTGATCTGGAATGGTATGACTTAAACTGGTTTTTCTACATCGGCATGGCGACGTTGAAGATTATTGCGTTTGTCTTTTTCCTCTTCCCTTATATTGCGATCCGTCTGGTGCTGCGGAAAAGCAAAACTTAAAGATATTGAATACAATAACTTTGCGAAGAATGGTCGTCAGACTCGCGCTTTTTTAAGTAAACTTGGATAACCTTGTGTGATCTTCAGGTTCATCAGTCCTGAAAAGGAATCAGTCTAATCCTTTTTGTTGATCTTCTCCTGTTCTATGAATTTCAGTGTATTATTAAAACTGAACATGCCTGGAACTGTTATATAGCTTGCATATTTTTCTTTTAAAGCTGTCTGTTTTTCCTCATTGCCGATTGAATCACTAATCGAAACGAAATAGTTTTTCATTTCCGCAAGTGTCCGTTGATCGCCGACTGGACCGTGGCCGGGAATAATTGTTTTGGCTTCATATTTATTAGCAAGAGTGGCAAGTGCGTTAATCCAGGAAGACACCTGCGTGCCGCTTTTGGCCAGGAGTGCCGGATGCCAATGGTTGAAAATCAGATCGCCCGTGACAAGAAGCTTCCTGTTTTCCAGATAAACAACCACATCATTCCAGGTATGCGCCCTGCCCGTGTTGAAGATATGCACGGTTTCACTGCCGATCTTCATCATTTTTTCTTCACCGGACTTTAGCGTGACATCCGGATACCGGCTGGTCTTGCCGGAATCTTCATCCCACTGCTCTTTTCTGTATTCACCGGCGATGATCTTGGCCCGCGGATAAAGTGCATTTCCGCCAACGTGATCAAAGTGGTCATGTGTGTTGACAATCGTGATGTCTTTGGCCTTGACTTGGTTTTTAAGGATTTGAGCCGCACCTTTCATTTTGGTATCGACGATCAGCGCACTTGCACCGTCTTCGGATGTCAGGACAATGGAGTTTCCGCCGCCCAGGTAGATGGTTAATTGGGGGTCATACGAGATTGTTTCCACCTTCATAAAGTCCTGGTAGGATTTCCAGAAATAAATACCACCCGCCGTAATGACCACTAAAATTATTAATCCAACGATCAGCAGAACTTTTTTCATACGTCCTCCTTGGAGTATCCTAATGTCAAACACCTAAACCACAACTTTTCACACTTTCTGTTCCATCCATTTTCCCCCTCCCAGTAGGCGCGCGACCATCATGCTCGAAACATTATCGCCCACCGCGTTAACCATTGTGGCAGGCGCGTCCACCAAGGTGCCGATCATCGTGATGAGCGGAAACGCTTCGGGAGGAAAGCCATATAAGGATAAAATCAAAAGCTCTCCGATGGTGCCGCCGCCGGGAATGCCGCTGACGACCACACCGGTCAGAAGGGCGATTCCCAGAGCGGTCAGCATCGTATTAATGCCGGAAAATGGTATCTGAAAAATGCCGAAAAGGAAGGCGATTTTCAACACAGCGGCCAGACACGATCCTTCCATGTGTATGGTTGCGCCTATGGGAATGACGACTTCGCTGATATCTTTGGGCACGCCGATTTTATCCGCCGCCTGTAAGTTGGCTGGAATTGTCGCCATGGAACTGCCGGTAGCCAGCGCTGTGACGGACGGCGGAATAATGTTGCTCCAGAATTTTATCGCGCCGGATGTACGGCCGGCGATAAAGGCATACAATGTAAAGGCTAGAAAGAAATACAAAATGGCTGTTGGATAATATATGGCCATTGCGCGCGCGTAAGAACCCAGAAGCTTCGGGCCGAAGACGCCGACCAGGTAGGCGAAGTAGGCGCAAAGACCAACCGGCGCGTAATACATGATGAAGGATATCAGCCTCATCATGACATCGTTTGCCGAAGTCAGGAATCCGGCAAGGGTTTTTCCTTTCTCTCCCACGGCGGACGTGGCCAGTCCGACCAAAATAGAAAGGATAATCAGAGCAAGCATATTATTTTTGGATAAAATATTAGGAAAATCCGGAACAGTGAATGCCCGGACGATTTGATCGCCCGTCTTGATCTGCTGAACGTCTGCTGCTGTCGGCATGGGAATGTTTACACCGGAAGCGGGAGGAAAGAAGATGACGGCGACAAGCATGACCGCCGACGCGATGATGCCTGTGATCACAAAAATCAGGATCATCGCCGAGAGAATTTTTCCCAGGCGCTTAAGGTTGGTCATGGAGGCTACGGTGGACGAAATGGAAAAGAAAACCAACGGTACAATGGCAGTAAAAAGCAGGTTCAGAAAAATGTCACCCAGCGGCTTGAACATGGCCGCGTCTTTTTTAAAGATGATGCCGAGAAGAGCGCCGATCAGGATGGAAATGATCAGAAGGATCGAAAATCCGTAGGACTTCAAAAATGGCGGCATATTTCTTTTCATACGTATCACTTTACCGGGAAATTAAAATACGTGTCGGGATAAGGTTCGTTATTGAGCGTAAAGTGCCACCACTCTTTTTCATAACTTCGGAAACCGTGTTTCGCCATCAGTGTTTTTAAAAGCAGGCGATAGCTTCTTTGCTGCGGGCCGAGATTTTTATTTTCCGGGTGCGACAGTTCATGAAAGCAATCATAGCCTGTACCCATATCAAGCGAGTTGTCCGCGAAGCGGACACCCGCGGGCAGAAAACACTCAGCAAGAGGTTCTCCGGTGGTATACGATGGTTGGATTGGCGCCGGCAACGGCACAATGGTCAGATCCACCGTACTGCCCCGGCTGTGGCCGGACCGACTGTCGATATATCCATCACGAAAAAGATTTTGTTTATCCACTGTCTGATAAAACTCTTTTTTTGTTTTGGTGTCGCTAATATCTTTGGCCCAGCGCACAAAGTGATCAACGGCCTGCTGAGGACGGTAACAGTCATATATTTTCAGGCTCATGGAAAATGGTGTCAGATCTTCTTGTGCTTTGGCCAGTGCCTGAGCCGCCTGCCTAGTCAGGATGCACTTTGGCGCCAGGTAGCCGTCCACTTTTTGGCCGAGAAAATTATGCTCGCCGAAATAACGGATATCCAGGAGGATATCAGGAATAACCGTTTCGATATCGACAAAGGTATCCGGCATGGTATCGACGCAATACGATGCAGGGGGAGGAATCGCAAACATTAGAGTCATCGCCAGCAGCAAAGTATGAGTCATCTTAAATTTCATGGATTGATCCTCCTCTTTATAGTGGCTCAGGGTTGATGAGAATGACGGGATTTGTCTCAGGATTCAACCAGGCAAGAATCTTCAGCAGGTCTTCCTTAGACACGGCGATACATCCTGCCGTTGTGGATTCCGCACCTGCCCAGACATGAATAAAAATTGCGCTGCCGTGATTCTTTATAACGGGATGGGTATTGTATGCGATGACGATTCCGTATTGATAAAGGTTGTCATCCCGTCTCATTTTTTCATAGGAATTAGCCTGCGTCTGGCCCTGTTTTACCCAACTATTGTAGTCCGGGGCGTTCGGATCATCAATCCACAAGTCATCTGCCAGGGCCTGACGGTAGGGCATTTTTGTGACGGCTGATTCGGTGTACCCAAAAGCTGTTCCGAATCGGTAGAGCCCGGAGGGCGTTCGTCCGTCTCCTTCCCGCTTCTCGCCTACCGGCGCAAAGCCGTTTCTGCCGATGACCGCATTCATGGGCGTCATGATCTGCCGCCACGTTAAATCTGACTTTTCCATAACATAAACCTTCGTGGAATGAATAAACAGAAAACGGTCTTCCATCACCATGATGACCTGACTCACTTCAGGCGCGATATTTTTATGGGATGATAACAGGGTAGCAGTTTTCGTTGTAGAGATAAAGGGATGATAGGCGCAAGCCATCAGAGAAAGAACGGCAAGCATCATAACGACAACACGGATCATCATCCAAAAAAATTTGTGCTTCTTCACGGCGGTACCTTTATCCATACTTATCTGTAATTTAAACGAGGCCGCTTTTCAACATAATTATCTGTTGCAAAGGAAAAATAATGTCTGAAACAGTTGATGGGTTCGATGGTGATCATCAGCGATATCTGGTATGTTTGAAGACAAGGAGGATGTGACCAGACCATTTTTTTCGTCGATGATATTACCGTTTAACAAATATGACGAATGAAGCTTACCATTTGAATCGAGGAATTCAATATTGCTCATGAACAAAAAAAGATATGATCATTCACGCTTATGAATGAGACAATCTCATGAAGGGAGCTACTCCTTCCTTGCAATGATCACTTGGGTTTTTGGTAGGTATTTATCGAAGGCCTCCAAAAGTTTTTCGGAGCCGTTCAATTCCATCAATCCCGCCCAGGTATTTGACCAGCTCTGCAAAACAGGATGATAGGGAGGTTTGATAGAGTCCAAGACGGGACTATCAAAATTATCCTGCTGATGAACCATCCAAAACAATGACATAAAGACAGTCCAGTAGAAGCCCCACGTATCATATCTTTTCACGTTTAATCCTGAATTCTCCACCAGCCGGACAAAGTTTTCTTTATCAAAAATCTGAATGTGGTTCGGCTCTGAAAAGTATACAGGGTTTGCCACAGCTTTTTGCAGCATTTCGGATCGGAAATCAGGTACTGTGATTAAATATTGAGCGCCAGGCCTACCCACTCTGACAAGCTCCGCCAAAATTATTTCAGGTTTTGATGTGTGCTCCAGCATCTCCGTGGACAGGATTTTAGTCGCATACTCATCCGGTAGCGGCAATGGCATTGTATCACTCACGAAACCCTCAACTTTTCTTGCCGGAGATTTCTTTGCTTTCTGGATCAGCGCCTTAATTTTGGTCGCATCAACATCCGAAAAAACAACGTGAGCACCTTGTTTTGCGCAAAACAGTATGGCGTTCCCTTCACCACATCCGACATCCAAAACAATATCGTCACGGGTAACCTTAAAGCCGACGAATAGTTCTCCTGTTCTCAACTGGTACCATCCGCGCCGCACGGCGTCTAATAATCCACATATACGAGGATCGACGTTTCTCTCTGCAGTTGTCGCAAGGCTGTTTATTTTCTGTGGGTTTAAGTTGCTGGCCAATCTCGACGACGGCCGTTTACGTTTTCTTAGCATATTCGTGATTCCATTCCTGCGCTTTGAAGACAGTTAATTTATTATTGACAGCGAGCCGTTGTCATCTTTTCGATATACTCATTCGCCATGATGATCTACCTTAGGTAATTGTATCACAGGTTAAGCTGGAGTTCTGCTATTTTGAATTGTTGATATTTGAAAAAAACTATCAATGCTTGCATTTCTGCGGGCCTAATCAACACACCTCGGCTCACACCGACCTGAGGAAAGTGAATTACTTGAGGCCACTGACATTCAAAAGCTTGCAGTATGCCTCGTCAATCCATTGGATATGCTTTTCCAGACACCTATATCGTTTCCATGTCGAGTTTCATGACTCCCTTCTTGACGAAGCCAAGTTGCTTGGCCATAGCATAGGAGACATCCACGTCCCGGCCGTCGATATAAGGCCCCCGGTCATTGATAACCCCTTCGGCGAACTTGCCGTTAGAGGGATTGAAAAGTCGAACCTTGGTCCCTAGGGGTAATGTCTTGTGGGCTAGAGTGTTTTTGTGCATGTTGAATCTCTGTCCACTGGCCGTCAACTTGGTGTGATGTGCCGGTCCATACCAGCTGGCGGTGACTTTCCTACTCACGTTTTGAAAAGCAGGTCGGGGGGACTGGGTGGGTGTGAGATATCCGACTTTTTCTATCCGGGCCGCCGACAGTTCCAAAAGAGTACGCCTGGAAACATCCGTCATTTCCATGTCGGTGATCTGCACATGTTCGCCGTGAATAGCAGTTGCAGGCTGATAGCCGAGCGAATCTGATACGCTCTCGATGGAGAGGATACATAGAAAAACTGCCAGCCAATACATTGCTGTTTTCAAAAAATTCCTTGCTGCCATGGTGCTCTTCTCTGGGCCTCTGGAAACTCAGCCGTTAATCCGCTCTTCCATAAAGTTGTTATATTAGGCATTTGTGAACATGATTTTGCTTTCACAAATGTTAAATTTTTGTTTACCTCGCGAGGCTTGTTTTCTCTGTTTGCAGCTGTGTTTCACGGCTGTCGCATGGTCATTCAACCAGGTATCCTATGCTATTTGCCAATTCTTAACAAAACTTCGCTTTCCTAGTTAGATACTAGGTTTATGACAATAGCCACCTTATATCACCTCACAGAGGTTAAGGGTGCGTTGACGGATAAAAGACCATGGGGAATTGACGTACAGGATGATTTGAAATGGCGTGTAAAAAATCACATATTTCCTCGTTTGTCAAATAATTTTTCCAGGGCATTGATTACGAGTTCAAATACTGTATTTTCGTTGAGGTTGGCATGTCGTGGACGACAGGGCGAATGAGCGAAGGCAAGCTTGCCGTCGCTCTAATAGGCATAAATATTTTTCCCGCGCGCTTCATTTGCCGCGGCAAAAACTCGACCGGAGAAAGTCTAGCTAATCATCTAGATGGAATGATATTTTTTATAATAAAGACTTTCGCCCTATCAAAAGAGAGGAGCGATCTTCTATCACGCGTTTTTTATCAAACTTAAACGACACACTTAATTTCGCCCGATACTCCACAACTTTTCCTTTTTCCACTCTCATGTCGAGTTCTTTGACTTCAGCAATCCTTATTTCTTCCAGACTTTTGGCCGTTGATTCAACTGCGTTTTTAGCGGCATCTTCCCATGATTTTTTACTGCTTCCGATAATTTCGATGACTTTATAAACGCTCATAATCCTCCTCCTTTTTTAATGGGGCTGGTGACATATTTCAATATATTTACCACAAGTTACATTAGAGTCCGGTAATATTTCGATTCAATATTTTGATTATTTCCAAGGGAACACCGTTTCTGCTGGCTTAAGAAACGGAATATCTCCGGGGGGCATGGGGCGAAACATGAACATGCGGGTAGTTCTTTACAAGTCAATACATGTATTGTATAGGAAGAAGAATACAAATATTAAGGCGTTCTCATGAATAAAGACAGCTTGATATGTTTCCGTACCAGCAAGGCATTGCATGAATCCCTTACGCAAGTTGCACAAGAAGACAGGCGGTCATTGTCCTCAACGATTGAGATGGCCCTGACAAAGTATCTGA
>JAKLES010000044.1 GCA_022711575.1 Deltaproteobacteria bacterium
ACCAGACGCATTACGCGTGCCCGGTCTTCACAGGATACATGAGCGTTGCCTTTGAGATATTTCTCGAGAACCTTGCCGATTTCCGGATGCTTCATGTCTTTTTCCGAGGCCATCGTCACCATCAAACCACCGGCAATATCTTCGGCCAGACGAGCAATCTCGTAAGGGAATCGCGTGACGTTCTGCTTGCAAACATTGGCCAGCAGCAGATCGATCAGGTAGGTGCCGGATGCGGTTTTATGCCCTTGAGATGAACAGGCAATTCCACAGGAAAAAAGGGTTTCATTCAAGTGGGTCATTTCAATGAGTTTATCCTTGATATGCGATGCCTTGGAAGCGCCGTTGTAGTCCGCCGCCAGGGCCGCAGCTCCAATCAGAACATCGCCCACACCGACCTTGCAGCCGCCGTAACTCTGGCGGTGATAACCGGCGAAACGTTCAACCAGCATGCCGGAAAATTCATATTCGCCGCACATGAGAACGTTTTCCCAGGGAATGAAAACATTATCAAAAACCATCAAGGCCTCGTGACCGCCAAACTGGAAATTGCCAACATCAATGGTGCCGCCTTCCATTTTTCTCGTATCGCAGGACTGCCGGCCGTAAATGTAATAGACGCCTTTTTCGTCCGCCGGGCAGACAAAAGATACGGCATAGTCAGCGTCTTCTTTGGTCATAGCAATCGTGGGCATCGCCAGAATCCAGTGGGAATTCACCGCGCCGGTCTGATGGGCTTTCGCGCCGCGCACCACAATGCCTTTATCGTTTTTCTCGACGATGTGGAGAAACATATCCGGGTCGGCCTGCTGATGGGGGGCCAGGCTACGGTCGCCTTTCACGTCGGTCATAGCACCGTCAACGGTCAGGTCTTCTTCCTGGACCATTTTCAGGAATTTGATGAATCGTTCATGATACTTGGTACCCAGTTTCTGGTCCATTTCATAGGTCGTGCTGTCCACGGCGTTCATGGCATCCATGCCTACGCAACGCTGAAAGCAGGAGGCGGTCTGCTGGCCTAAAAGGCGCTGCATTTTGACTTTCTTGATCAGATCCTCCGTGCTTTGATGCAGATGCGTGAAGCGGTTGATTTTTTCCCCGGTAAGATGGGACGTGACCGTCATCAGATCTTCGTGCTCAGGTTTTTGCGCCAATTCATAGGTCTTTTTAACGGAATTCATCGAGGGACGAATAATCGGGTTATCCACCCAATTTTTTACCAGTTCTCCCATGAGGTAAATCTTGAAATTCATCTTGCGTAAACTTTCTTCATATTGCTCGGGAGTTTTAAGGGCCATCTTGTTTCCTCCTGGCATTGCGTTTTGATGGAACCGCAATGATTTGATGTATTGACTAATAATGTGGTTACTAAATTCTTACTGTCAACAAACAGAATCAGGAGTTGCGCCAAACGGGCGCAACTCCCTTTCTTCATTACAGGAACTGAATGCTAGAGCATTTCTACAATAAACGCATGTCCCGGACCGCCGCTGGCACAAAGCGACGCACAGCCGAATTTTTTGCCGCGACGTTTGAGTTCACCCATCATGGTAACGATCAACCTTGCACCCGTCGCGCCGACCGGATGGCCCATACTGATTCCCGAACCGACGGCGTTGATTTTGTCCAGGGGAATCTTCAACTCACGATTGCAGCCGATGACCTGTGCGGCAAAGGCTTCATTGAATTCAAAATAATCCATGTCTTCCAATTTCATTTTGGCGAATTTCAATGCATTGCGGACAGCCGGAACAACGCCCATTCCCATGATGCGGGGTTCGACGGAACCGGGGGCGGAAGCGACAACACGGGCGATGGGTCTTACGCCCAGTTCATTAGCCTTTTCAGCGGCCATCATGACCATGCAGGAACCGGCATCGTTCAAACCGGAGGCGTTTCCTGCCGTGACCGTCCCGTCTTTTTTGAAGGCCGGTTTCAGTTTCCCGAGGGCTTCCAGGTTGGTGTCGGCTCTGGGATGCTCATCCCGGTCGATGATGGCCGGACCTTTTCTGGCTTTGACTTCAACCGGAACAATCTCCTCTTTGAACCAGCCCTTTTCAATGGCGGCGCAGGCTCTCTGGTGACTCATCAGAGCCCATTCATCCTGCTCTCGGCGGGAAATTTTGTATTCGTCGGCAATATTCTCAGCCGTAATACCCATGTGGTAACCCAGAAGTGCATCGACCAGACCACCGATCATCAGGCTGTCCTGAATTTTTTCACCGTCGTTCAAACGATAACCTTTGCGGGCACCGAAGAGCAAATAGGGGGCATTGCTCATGCTTTCAATGCCGACTACAGCACCGATGTCAATTTTGCCCAGCATAATCTCCTGTGAAAGTAATTCGGAGGCACGCATGGAAGAGGGGCACTGTTGATGAACCGTAAAAGCGAAGGACTCCACCGGCAGTTCAGCACCCAGAGCAATATGACGGGCGGTATTTCCCGGCGCGCCGGCCTGGTTGCACTGACCGGCGATCACTTCCTGAATCAGGTTTTTGTCGATACCGGCCTTGGTAATGGCCGCCTTTAAAACTGTCACGCCTAACTGCACGGGGGTTAAATCCGAAAGCGACCCCATGTAATCTCCGATGGCCGTCCTGGTACCACTGACAATAACCACTTCTCTCATAATCGTCCCTCTCTGATTTTAACTTTTTGAGTATTTTTGAATTTATTGGATAAGCGTCAATTCAATGCAATCAAACATAATTCTGAACAAGATCACAAAAAACTTATGAAAAATATCTTTTAAAAATTTTTTGTTTTTTAACAATATATGCCTTCTGAGGCAAGCATTTATTCATGCTCCGGAGGGCCAAAATCAAACCTCTAAATTGCCTTGACAGATAAAAATGTAATTTCTATACTTCCCCTACGCGATAGTCCTTTGTGTCACTCGTTGGTTATAAACATTTCACGAGGTTAAAAAACTTAGCGAATAGTTCGTTGGGTCGATGCGGAATACGATAGATTGGCGAAAAAAGATAAATCTGTGATGCGTTGAAAGGAGTGTTCTCATGCGCTGGAGGGGTGAACGACAAAGCGATAATGTCGAAGACCGCCGTGGAATGTCTCGTGGTGCGAAGGTCGGTGGCATCGGCGGACTCGGTTTGGTTGCGGTCGTGGTCATCAGCATGTTTCTGGGCGTCGATCCGACCGCTCTATTGCAGATCGTCGGTCAGGGCACACAGTCTTCCTCCATATCCACCGAACAAAGCGCTCGTCCGGCAGCCAATAACGATATGCGCAATTTTGTCGCTGTGGTTCTGGCCGAAACGGAGGATGTCTGGCAAGATACTTTTCAAAAAGCGGGACGGACTTATCAAGCGCCGAAGCTGGTTTTGTTTTCCGGCTCGGTCGAATCCGCCTGCGGCATAGCCGGCTCAGCCGTGGGACCTTTTTATTGTCCGGCCGATCAAAAGGTTTATCTTGATCTTGCCTTCTTTGAAGAGTTGCATTCCCGCTTCGGCGCATCGGGCGATTTTGCCCAAGCTTACGTCATTGCCCATGAGGTGGGCCATCATGTGCAGACGCTGCTCGGTATCACTCAGAAAGTCACCGAACTCCAGTCGCGTTCCAGCAAATCCGACCGAAACAGGCTGTCCGTCATGTTGGAATTGCAGGCCGATTGCCTGGCCGGCATGTGGGCTCATCAGACCGAGAAGAAGCGTCAGATTCTGGAGGCAGGAGACATTGAGGAGGGTCTCAACGCCGCTGCTGCGGTGGGTGACGACCGCATCCAGAAAAGAACCCAGGGTTATGTGGTGTCCGACGGTTTTACACATGGCAGTTCGGCTCAGCGCGTGAGCTGGTTTAACCCTGGATCGGGACAGGGTGACATTAACGCATGCAACACATTCAATGCGGGTCAATTGTAGTCGTTTTTCAAACAAGAATTGTAGATTTTTAATTTTAACGTCTAAAAAATCAAAGGAGGATCTATGAAAAAGAATTTTGTCGGTGTTATGGTGATTTTGTTTTTTGCGTTTGTAATGTTTTCTGCCTGCGGCGGTGATAAGGGCCCGGCAACACTGGCCATTAAAGCGGCTGAAGAGGCAATCAATGCCGCCAAGACTGAAGTAGGGAAAATTGTTCCGGATGAAATCGCCGCTCTGGAGGGAGCGCTTACTTCCGCAAAAGATAAACTGGCCAAAGGAGAAATCAAAGAAGCTCTGGCAGAGGCGCAGGGCCTTATGGGCAAAGCCAAAGATGTTGTCGCAGCAGCAAAAGCAAAAAAAGATGAATTGACTAAGCAGTGGACAGATATGAGTCAGGGGCTTCCTGAAATGGTCGGCGCACTGGAAAGCCGCCTCGGTATTCTGTCTCAGGCCAAAAAGCTTCCGGCAAATATAACCGCTGAGAAACTGGCAGAGGCCAAATCAGGACTGACCGCCGTGAAGGAAGATTGGGCGAAGGCTCAGGAAAGCTTCAAATCGGGAAACATGGCTGATGCTATTGCCGCTGCAACGACTATTAAGGAAAAAGTCGTCAAGGCAATGGAATCTCTGGGAATGACGGCTCCCGCCGGCGCTAAATCATAAAATTAAAGTCAATAGAACAGGGAAGGGGTGTATTCTCATATTCCGGGTTTATTAAGAGAGTACATCCCTTTCTTTTTTCAAATACAGATCGCTCAGCTTGTGCAGCAGGACATGAAACTCCTCGTGTTTTCCCGCGCCGATCCTTGACGCTTCAATTTTCTCAAAACCATCAAACAACTTATCCTGAGCTTCTTCCGACAAACGATCGTCGGCCATCGCGAAAAGAATATTATTTTCTTTATCAATATGATCGGTAAGCAGCGCTATGTAATCTTGCGCGTTTTGCGCGATAGCCGACGCCGCCGAGGTATCCTTTAACTTGTGGCGGTCAAAAGTGTCGGTCATTACGCGAACGTATTTTCGGCCTATTTCATGTTCAAAAAGCATAACGGCAATCGGGCCGTCCTGGGGGATGCCGACTTTCACAAGCGCCGGAAATAAAAGCTCCTCTTCTTTGCCGTGATGACACTGATCAACAAAAACTTTCAAAAACTCGAGGATGCCGTCAAAGTGCTCCTGCGGGATGGTACCCTCGGAATCCAATTGCCGGCTGACTTCACCTAAAATGCGAAGCATCAGCCGAACGCTTTCATGCTCGTCTTTCAGTTGCTGCGTTGCTTTCATGATAATCTCCTACAAACTCACAAAAGTTTTCTGCTCCAAGGTAGTCTCCATGCTCCAGACCGTAGCCTTGCAGTCGGTTATTCGAAAGATAATCAGCGCGTCTTCGCCTCTCTGCCCCATCAATGGCTTAAGCCATGGTCGAGCTTCGAGAACTTCCTGCTTCAACTTCGCATCATCTGTTATTTCCGCAACACCCTCTACCCTCACCTGTTTATCCGGACTGCTAAAACAGATTTCAACCTTTTTATTTCCCTTGACCTGGGAATAAAGAGATTTGAAATCACCTGTATGGAAAATAATACCTTTTTCATCCGCCCTGTACATGAACATTCCGCGCACACGGGGCTGATCATCTTCCATTGTGGCCAGATGGCAACTGGGATTCGCATTTAAAAATGCTAAGATTTCATCTCGGTTCATGGTTGATTCCTCGTTACGGGTTGATGTTTCTTCTTTTCATCTCCAGGTGAACTTCTATGCGCCTTTGCCTTAAATCTTCCGCGATATAACCTGTTGCGCCCGTCTCAACGCCCACGCCACCACCGATACCACTATGGCCGCGACCGAAGCCAAAACCACCGATACCGAAACCGACTGACGGGCCGGTTTGCTTTTCTTGTTTTTCTATCTCATCATTGAGGCGAAAGAAATATTCCAGAAGCTGTTCGTCATTCATTTTTTTATAATCATAATTTTCACCCAGCAATTCTCTGGACTGGCCGGCACAGCCTGCCAGGACAAAAAACGCAAAAATAAGCAAAAGCCCTGTGGCCACTTTTACCTTCATCGTTTTATCCTCCATCCGAAAAATTTATTGTTTTCTCAAACCTGATAAAATAGCCGTGTCTCTGTTTGCTGCATCAATTTCTCTTTAACAGATCCAGCCTTGCTTTGACGGCGGTGGATTTGTTCTGATCACCCGTTTCCAGATAATGCTCCTGCAGTTTGTTCAGATAAGCCCACAGCGGTCTGCGCCAGCCATTGGCCGACGCGGTGGAAATGCCGGTTTGCAGAATAGTTTCATCAGAGGGTAAATACTTTACGCAGACACCACAGGCAATCAGACGCGAAAGCGGGTCGTCAATTGCGGTAATCTCGCGAGCCGCCATGGTCAAATCCCTTGCTAAAGCGGCTTTCAGGACGCCGGCATAACGGTACGGCAGCACCTTCATATCCACGGCAGTAAAATTACCCTTTAAGAGATGGCAATAGGCCATGTCGGACGGGTTCGGCTCCAGCTTGTAGAGTTTGGCAAAGTCACTGGTGTCAAAATTTTCCAGAGACGCGGTATGGAGCGCATATTTCGTCAGATAAGCAATGGTCAAAAGACCTAAATCGTTGCTGGCAGCGATTTCTCTTCTGGCTTTAATAAAGTGGGGTTCGGTCGATTCTTCCTTTCCGGCCAGGAAGCTGGTTTTGTAATCGTCCAAATGCATATAGGCTTTATCCTTCCAGACGGGAATTGGTTTAGCGGACCAGCATGCACAAATAAATAATGCAAATATTATTAACAGCAGCTTTTTCATGGAACTTTAAACTCCGGAGCTTTTTTCGACCCGATAATCGCGTCCAGTTTTTTCACCACCTCACCCAGTGAGTTGACGACATCGTCGATATCGGAACGAAGAATATGAAAATCTTTCATGCCCTCCGATGTATCGGTGCTTATTTTATTAATATTATCAACTGTTTTATCCAGTTTCTGCAGCTTACTGACAAGATCTTTGAGAATGGTGTTAACTTGGGGCAAAGCACCGTCCGTACCATAAATCTCTTTGTCTGTTTTATCCGCCATCATATCCACTTTGGTAAGGATGCGGTCAACATTAGTAGTAATGTCTTTAAGTTTTTTCAAAGAGTCATTGAGCGCTTTGACGCTTTCCTCGTCGGAGACGGCCATTTCCACGAGTGATTTTTTGGAAGCAAGGTTTGTGGTAATTTTTTCGGCATTGCCCAGAACGCGACTAAGATCACCCTTGGGATCGGACAGATTGTATGTGAGGTTTTCAACATTGTCGGCAATCTCGGTCAGTCTTTCCAACACAGGCTCTATTTTGGCAATGGCATCATTAATATCATTGATAATAACTACTTCTTTAATTTTACGTGTATCTAACGGCGGGCTTTTCAGGTTCGGGGTATTCACAACAATGCTGGCTGAACCGATCAATGGCCGATACAAAATAAACGCGCTGTCTGATCGGATCCATTTGACATGGCGGTCGGGGATTTTGATTTTGATCAAAACAATCCCCTGGTCATTGAGTTCCAGGGCTTGAACCTTGCCGATATTGAATCCGGAAAAAACAACAGGCATGCCTTCCGTAAAGCTATCGCCGGATTTGGACAAAAGGGTAAAGGTGTGGGTTGTTTCAAAAACACCCTTTCCCGCGGCCAGGTATAATAAGGCCAGCAAAACAAGAATGGCTGTGCATCCGACAAAAAGACCGACTTTAGCTTCGCGGCTCACGGTCATAAATCACCATACTTTTCTTTCATCCATTGATAATCATATATATGACAGCTTACGTATAAATCGTCAATTTTTTTCAAGGCAGTCGTGATAAATTGAATATCTTTCAGATGGGGAATGATTCGAAAGGGCCGGTCAATCAGGATCATGGCATCCTTCACCATGGCCGCTCTCAGGAGCATTCCGCAAAAACGTTCTTCCGGATTCAATGCCGGATTGCGCTTATAGGCTATATCTCCCA